>NZ_LZKE01000258.1:0-12075 GCF_001672675.1 Mycobacterium sp. E2327 | reverse complement strand
CTAGCCCGGGAAAGCACACTTCGTCGTAGGCCTGGATTTCCAGCGATCCTTGTTCGGCGATCCGCCTTGGCGCGGGGCCGGTGGCCTTCGGTAGGCCCAATTCGCGGCGCTGCGCGTCCTCGACCTTTTTCACCCCGCGCCAAACCAGCCACTCGTAGACCCTCATCGCTGAGCGGATTAACGGCGGTGGCAGCGTCGGAACGAGGCGGCCGTTGACCCGTATCGGGAACCAAAGCAGCGTGGCCAACGGGATGTCGCGATACTCCGCGACGCTGGTGGCAAGCTCTTGGTAACTCATGCCGGTCAACAGCAGGTCGGCCCCGTCCGTCACCGAGGTCAGCATCGTGCTCATCTCCGCCCAATACCGGGTGCCCGGTTCCCGAGATTCACGCAAAAACGCGCGCACATCCCGAACCCTCCAGAAGTTGCGGAAGAAATACGTCCAGAAGTTGCGCGTCGATTCCACCCACGCCTGGACATCCGGCCCGTAGTTGATCGCCGCGAGCCCCACTGCCTCGGCGAAGCCGACCAGGTCCGGCGAGACCGCCATGCAGACCTCGTGCCCGCGGCGCCGCAATTCGCGGCCGACAGCGACGCCGGGTTCGACATCGCCGCGAGTTCCATAGAACGCCAGCACAAATTTCATCGCGCGACCCTGGACCTTCACTTCCTGTACGTGTTCTGCGAAATGAAAAAACGGCAGACCGCGTCGTCAGCTCAGCCGTCCAGCAGTCTAACTCGACCCGGAGTAGCCTCGGGATGTCGTCGACCATTAGCGTTTTCGTGCAACGCTACGGACTTGTGAGTCTTCGTATTCCAATCATCGTCTCGGCCATTAGGCCCACGTCGAGTTGCGCCGGCGAGCGATCGCGTTGGCTTCAAGGAATACCTTCACCATCGATATCGGGACGAGCCGCCAAAGCCTGTGTAAGCGGTGGAAATCCTCGAACGCCGTCCGGAAACCGTGTTCGCTCACCCGATAAGTCTCGAAAACGCGATCCAGCGCAGACTGGTCAAGGGGATCGTCCCGCGCGGCCGCGCTCAGCGCTTCGTATGTCGCGGAAATCCAGTCTGAGCCAAGGAACTCATTCACCGGGCCGCTGTGCAGGTGGTGTCGGAGGGCAGGTGCGAGAAACTCATCGATTGCTGGCTCCTCCTGAGTGTCCAGATCGATCGCGAGCGCCGCGGAAATCCTCTTCATTTCGTGGCGCCAGTCGCTCATGAGGTTGGCGTATTCGACGAACACCCGCGGCAAGCCGCGCGTGTTCCGCTCTGCCAGCAGACTGTATTTCAGCCACAAAGCGCCCCCGAACTCCGGCGAGGTTCCAGCGGCCGCCGTAGTTGACTCGATGGACTCGTGCGGGTGGCGCACGGCAATCACGGCCATTGGGTCGAATCCGGCCTGACGCGCCGCCTCGAACCACATGCCAGACAGCACCGTTATCTTCGGGTCCTTGATGACCACGACCGGCGCGGCCGGCAACGTGGTGAGGTAAGCCCGGATCTTGGCGATGCAGGCCGCCTCCTCATTTGCATCGAAGGCACCTTCCGCCTGCAGGCGCAGCGTCAGATCAAAGCCGGCGCTGCGGTGGCGGCGCAGGAACGGTCCGTTGAGGTAGTGGGCTTCGCGCGGCTCCCAATAGCCAGCCGGATGCTTCTTGACCGCGCCGAATAGCCGGGGCGGGAGCGCGGCACCGCACAATGAGAGAACCCGCGTCAGCGCCGACGTTCCGGACCGGGCGAAACCTACCACGAACAGCGCGACTGGGCGGGCCGCAGTCCCGGACCGCGCTGCGGGGGTCACCAACGCGGCCTCGCGTTCGATACTGCGCACGACGCGGGGACGCGCTTGGCACGCCTCGCCGCGTCGACTCGATCGATCTGCGCCGCCGCCGGATGGAAAACAGACGGCTCCGCGACGCGCCTCCCGGCAATAGGGTGGAGCTTAATCACGACAACACTGTACGGGCGCAAGCTCTATCACGATGCACCGTTTCGAAATCTCGGGCGGCAAGAGCTCCAAGACTGATTTGCTGCGGTGTCCGCACACGCGGGCGACGTTTGGCCGGGCTCGCGAGATCGGTCAACAAATCGTTCAACCCTTGGATTCGACGGCAGGCGTCCAGGGTCGACAAGGGCGCACGGACAAAAGCTGCCCATCGTCCGACATGTACAGATGTTCCGGACCGGGCTTTTCAACAAAGAGATAAGTCTCGGCGCCTTATGTCGCCAAAAACGGTCGAGTCTTGGGGCTAATCTGCTGTGATGAACAGGTTCGACCGCGTCAAGGCCCGTGCCGCCATGCGCGGCGTCGTCCCTGTGACCAGGTGTACGCCCTATTGGGCGTCACGGGCGAACACTGTGGTATGGAGGGCGATTAGTGCCAGTCCGGATACTTCGCGCACGTGCATCCTTTCGCAACCGCGCATCCAACGATGATGCGCAACCAAACGATCGGCTCGCGTTCGTCGATCAAGGCTTCTTTGCCGGGCATCGCGCGACTGGCCAGACGGAAGTCATGCAGGTCGTGTGGGTCTACGAGCACGCTATCGACTTCGACGGGCTGAAACGTTTTCACCACAATTTTGGTTACGGGTTGTCCGGACGGCTTATCGAGCGGTCGCCGGTGCCGTTCGGCCGTCATCGGTGGGTCGTCGATCGGGGGCCAGCGGAGATACATTTCGCCGACCGCGCCCGCCCACGCGCCGATCTCAGCGACTGGGCGGACGAACGCTCACAAGTTCCCGTTGACCCCGAAGCGGGACCCGGCTGGCATATCAGCGTCCTTCCCCTGACGGACGGCTCGACGGCGGTCACGTGGGTGGTCTCCCACTACATCATTGACGGCGTCGGCGGTCTGGTCGCGGTCGCCGACGCGATCCTGGGCGCCAACCGCGACCTCGGCTACGCGCCGCCGCGCTCGCGGACCCGGTTGCGCGCGCTGGCGCAGGATCTCGGCCAAACCGCTCGAGACGCACCCGAGGTTGCTCGGTCGCTGGTCGCGTTGGCAAAACTGAGCCGCCGTCAGCGGCGCAACGCGGCCCCATCATCGCCAGCACCACGGGCCGTCGCCCGCCGTGTCGACGAGGGCGCGGACCCGGTCATCGTGCCGGGCATCGCGATCGTCGTCGACCTGGATCAGTGGGATGCCCGCGCGGAGTCCCTCGGTGGGACGAGCACCACGCTGGCCGCCGCGTTGGCCGCAAAACTCGGGGAGCACGTGGGGCGCCGACGGGCCTCCGACGGCGCTGTGACGCTACAAATCGTCATGACCGACCGCACCGACGGCGATACACGTGCGCTCGCGGTGTCGTTCGCCCGGGTCAGCCTCGACCCGACCGGGTTGACCACGGATCTGCGCGACGCCCGAGCCGCCATCAAGGAGGCGCTGAAGGCTCTGCAGAGTACGCCGGACGAATCTTCGAAACTGGCTGCCCTGTCCCCCTTTACCCCGAAGCGCACGTGGAAACGGGGAGTCGAGGTGCAGCTCAACGACCACGACATGCCAGTAATTTATTCCAACCTCGGCGACGCCGGCTCGGTAGTGAGCCGTGCCGACGGTACCCAATGCGAGCACGCCTGGGCGCGAGGGACGAGGCAACACGCAACCCGCCAGCAGCTTGAGCGAACGGGCGGCCACATGCAGGTGGTGTCGTGCCGCACGCCTGCGATCGGCAAGATTTACCTCACCATCGTCGCCTACCACCCCGGCGCTGAGAACACCAAACCCGCCATGCGCGAACTGGCTGCGCGCACACTGTCGGAGTTCGGCCTGACCGGTGAGATCGACTGACGACTCGTTCCCCGGCGCCTGCAACGCGAGCCAAAGCGGGCCGCCCCGAACCAATTGCTGAGGCTGTGACTGAGGTCGCTTCCGGCCCCCATACTGAGAACTTCCTTAAATCCCAGTCGGGCGCTGTTTGACTCCATTATGGTGTGCAACCGTAATTAGACTCGTGTCGGCTAGGGTGGTGCGGTGGTCTGGGGCAGTGTGCGCGTCGTTGAGCCGGCGCGGTCCGATATCGCCGTCGAGAGCGGCCACGATACTGGCCGACCGCATGACCCCCCACGTGTTATCTTCCGAGGCGCTCGGCAAGGTGTATCTGGAACAAGACGCCGAAATCCGGTACCCGTGATTTTCCGGTTTCTGAGGCGACTGTGGATCCCGATGGTCGTATTGGTCGTGATCGCCGCGGGAGGATTGACTGTGTCGCGACTGCACGGCCTGTTCGGGTCTGAAAAAAGCCCCTCGTATGCCGACACCAGAGTCGACAACAAGCCGTACAACCCCCAGCACTTGAGGTACGAGGTCTTCGGACCACCAGGGACCGTAGCCTTGATCAGCTATTTCGACGAAAATGGTGCCCCGCAGCACGTCGACGGGGTAAGCCTGCCATGGTCATTGGAGTTCGCGGTCACCGCGGCAACAGGCATGGGAAGTGTCGCGGCGCAGGGTGATAGTGACAGTATCGGTTGCCGCATCGTGCTGGACGGCGTGGTCAAGGCGGAAAACGCTACTCACGAAGTGAGCGCCTTTACGTCCTGCATGCTGAAGGCCTCATGAGCGACCGTCGGCTGCAGAACAGTCGGCCATTGGTAGCGCGGACGATTCATCGATTTTCGGTCGTCATAATCTTGGCGTGGTTGGCGATCATCGGTTTTCTGATCATCTGCATCCCCTCATTGGAGCAGGTCGAAGCCGAGCATTCGGTCTCCGTGAATCCCACTGATGCGCCGTCCGTCACGGCAGCACAGCGGATGAATGACGACTTCAAGCCAACTGGCCAATCTGGTCAAGCTCCCGAGGGTTCCGGCAATGTGGCGATGATCGTTTTGGAGGGTCAGCAACCCCTCGGCGACGATGCCCACAAGTACTACGATCGCTTGATTTCTCAGTTAAGGAACGATCCGAAGCATGTTCGACGCATCCAGGATTTCTGGGGTGACGAACTAACCAGAAGCGCCGCGCAAAGTACCGACGGTAAGGCCGCATATGTTCAAGTGATTCTCGCGGGTAACTCGAGCCAGACTGCGGGCAACGAATCGATCGAAGCAGTTCAACATATCGTCGAGCGGACGCCGGCACCGCTGGGAGTCAAAGCCTTTGTCACCGGGCCTGCGGCGATCATTGCGGATATGAGCCACAGTGGTGACAGGACGGTTGCCACAATCACCGCGGTAAGCATCGCCGTGATCTTCATTACGTTGCTTCTCGTCTACCGCTCGATCATCACCGTAATTCTGTTGTTGCTGGTGGTCGGCATAGAATTGCAAGTGGCCCGGGGAGTCGTTGCATTTATTGGCAATCACGGGATGATCGGTCTCACCACCTTCGCCGTTAATCTGCTGGTATCCCTCGTGATCGCGGCTGGAACCGACTATGGGATATTTTTCATTGGGCGGTATCAGGAGGCGCGTCAGGCCGGCGAGGACCCGGAAACGGCTTACTACACAACGTACCGCGGGGTGGCCAAGGTCGTCGTGGCATCAGGTTTGACAATCGCCGGAGCGCTTTTCTGCCTGGTCTTTACGCGACTGCCCTCTTTCTACGTGCTGGCCGTCCCGTGCGCGGTGGGCGTATTGGTCGCCGTCGCGGTCGCGGTCACGCTGATTCCGGCAGTTCTTACCGTCGGGACCCGTTTCGGTATGTTCGAGCCCAAGCGTAAAATCAACGTTCGCGTATGGCGACGGGTGGGCACGGCGATAGTTCGATGGCCCGCGCCCATTCTCGTCGCGACATTGGCGGTCACGCTCGTCGGACTGTTGACGCTGCCGGGCTACACACCCAGCTACAACGATCAGAAATATATCCCCAAAGATATCCCCGCAAATTTAGGATATGAGGCCGCAGCGCGTCATTTTCCCCCGTCGGCAATGATGGCACCCGAGGTCCTGTTAGTCGAGACCGATCACGATCTGCGCAATGCGGCCGATTTTCTGGTGTTGGAGAAACTGGCCAAAGCAGTTCTCGCCGTGCCGGGCATTTCGACGGTGCAGGCCGTAACTCGGCCTGAGGGAACCCCGATCAAGCACACGACGATCCCGTATTTCCTCAGCATGCAAGCCGCCGGACAGCAACAATTCCTCACTTTCCAGAAGGAGCGGATGAAGGACCTGCTCAAGCAGGCCGACATGATGACGGACGCGATCAACGTCACGCAGCGCCTTTATAGTCTGACAAAGCAAATAGTCGCCACGACGCATGACGTGGTCGCCAACACGCATGAAGTGCAGGCACTCACAAACGAGCTGCGAGATCACATTTCGGATTTCGAAGATTTTATCAGACCTCTCCGCAGTTACTTCTACTGGGAAAAGCACTGCTACGATATTCCGGTTTGCTTGTCGCTGAGAAGTGTATTCGATTCGATCGACGGTGTTGACGCGCTAGCCGATAATCTGGGCCTGCTGCTAGGAGACCTCGATCAGATTGACGTGCTCATGCCGCAGGTGGTCGCCCAGTTCCCGGAGATGATCGCGATCTTGCAGAGCTCGCGGACCATGCTGCTTACCATGCATAGCACCATGTCCGGGGCCCTCGGGAACATGGCCGACAACGGCAGTAATGCGAACGCTATGGGAAAAGCGTTCGACACCGCCAAAAACGATGATTCTTTCTACTTGCCGCCGGAAGTTTTCAAGAACAAAGACTTCCAACGAATCATGAACCTATTCTTGTCGCCGGACGGCAAGGCCGTCCGCATGCTCATTTTGCAAAAGGGCGACCCTGCGTCGTCCGAGGGCATTTCGCGGGTCGACGCGATAAAAAGCGCGGCCGAGGAGGCGCTCAAGGGAACTCCGCTGGAAGAATCGAAGATTTATCTCGGCGGCACCGCAGCGGGTGTGCGGGACATGGTGCGGGGTTCGACATACGATCTCATGATCGCGGGAGTCGCTGCGCTCTGCCTTGTCTTCATCGTCATGCTGATCATGACACGAAGTTTTATTGCCGCCTTGGTTATCGTGGGTACCGTATTACTTTCGCTGGGCGCGTCTTTCGGACTCTCCGTGTTCGCCTGGCAGGATTTGCTCGGCATACAGATACACTGGTCGGTGCTCGTGATGTCGATAATCGTCCTTTTGGCGGTGGGGTCTGACTATAATTTGCTGCTGGTAGCCCGGGTGAAAGAGGAAATAGGCGCCGGCATAAACACCGGCATCATTCGCGCCATGGGTGGCACCGGCAAAGTCGTGACGAACGCGGGTCTGGTATTCGCATTCACCATGGGGTCCATGCTGGTCAGCGACCTGCGCACCATCGGTCAGGTGGGGACGACAATCGGTCTGGGTTTGCTGTTCGACACGCTGGCCGTGCGCGCGTTCATGACGCCGTCCATCGTCGCGCTGCTGGGGCGGTGGTTCTGGTGGCCGCAACAAGTGCGCCCCCGCCCCGCAAGTTCCTTACTTCGGCCCACAGGACCCCGGCCGTTGGTACGTGCCTTGCTGCTGAGGTAGCGGCAGTCAGTGGCGGACTACCAGATCAGGACAAGGTCGGCAATCGTGGAGAGCATCGTGGCACCGGGCAACAGCGCAAACAACGGCTGCCGCTTCGAGGCGCACGGTACGGGTGCGTTTGCCGTCTGCGCATTGAAGGCCGCATGAGCACCGGAAGCCCTCGGCCGCCCTTTTTTGCGTGGACAATCCGCAGGCTTTCACTGCTCATCATCCTGACATGGGTTGGCTTGACGCTGGTCGTGACGTTTGCGGTTCCTCCGTTGGAGCGGGTCGGCGAAGAGCACTCCGTACCGCTGGCCCCCCAAGACGCACCGTCGGTGCGCGCCATGACCAGCATGGGCCAAGCCTTCAAGGAGTCCGATTCGGACAGTTTCGCGATGATCGTGCTGGAGGGACAACAACCGCTCGGGGACAACGTTCGTACCTATTACCAAAAATTGGTTCGTGAGTTACGAAACGACACGCGACATGTCGAACACGTGCAGGACTTGTGGGGAGATCGACTCACAGCAGTGGGCGTGCAGAGCCCCGACGGCAAGGCCGCATATGTGCAGTTGAATTTGGCCGGCAACCAAGGCACCACCCTGGCGCAGGAATCCGTGACGGCGGTCCGGCAAATTATCAAGCGGACGGCGCCTCCTCCGGGTGTCGAGGTCCATCTCACCGGCCCGGCAGCGCTCATCCCGGACATGGTGCGCAGTGGCAACGATTCCCTCCTGAAGATGACCCTGATAGCCGGCGCGATCATTTTCGTGGTGCTCCTATTCGTCTACCGTTCAGTCACCACTGTGGTCCTGGTGATAATCGGAGTTGGGGTCGAAGTAGGTTCGGCCCGAGGGATCATCGCGTTTCTCGCCGATCACAACATCGTCGTGCTCTCGACGTTTGCCATCAATCTGCTGGTGGCTCTCTCGATGGCGGCCGGAACCGATTACGGGATATTCTTCTTCGGTCGTTATCAAGAGGCCCGTCAGGCTGGCGAGGACCCCGAAACGGCCTACTACACCACCTACCGCGGGGTCGCTCCCGTGGTCTTGGGTTCCGGTTTGACGATCGCCGGAGCAATGTTGTGCCTGAGCTTTACCCGGATGCCAATTTTTCAGACCATAGGTGTGCCTTGCGCTGTGGGCATGCTCGTCGCGGTCGCGGTCGCGCTCACGCTGGTTCCAGCAGTTCTGACCGCCGGAAGTCACTTCGGGCTATGCGACCCCAAGCGCAGGATCGCACAACAACGATGGCGAGGAGTCGGCACAGCGATTGTCCGCTGGCCCGCGCCCATTCTCGTCGCAACATTAGCGGTCGCGCTGATCGGCCTGGTGACGCTTCCGGGCTACAAAACGAGCTACGACGACCGATCTTATCTGCCTAGAGACCTTCCGGCTAATTTGGGGTATGCGGCCGCCGATCGCCATTTCTCGCAATCACGAATGTTGCCCGATATTCTGATGATCGAAGCAGATCACGATATGCGCAATCCGGCTGATTTTCTCGTGCTTCACAAACTAGCCAAGGCGATTTTTCGGGTTCCAGGGGTTTCTCGGGTACAGGGCATAACCCGACCCGAGGGAACACCGATTGAACACACTTCGATACCATTCTTGATCAGCATGCAAAACGCGTCCATGTTACAAAACATGGAGCTCATAAAACCCCGTATCAATGACATGCTAACTGAGGCGGAATCGCTTGCTAGACAAATTGTGATATTGAAGCACCTATACGCATTACAGCAGCAGATCACGGCCGTTACTCACCACACGGTAGGTGTAGCGATAGAGCTGGAAACCCTCGTGGATGAGGTAGAAGATCACATCGCGGATTTCGACGATTTCTTCAGGCCAATTCGAAGTTACTTTTACTGGGAAAAGCACTGTTACGATATCCCAATATGCTGGGCGTTTAGATCGATATTTGAGCTATTCGACGGTCTCAATGCGCTTCACGATAAATTGCAGATTATCGTGAAAGGCGCGGTGAAGCTGGACGAGCTGGCGGCGGCGCTACTCCCGCTGACCCCGCAACTGATCGCGATCGCGGAGGCCACCCGCGCAATGTTGTTGACGAATCACAGCACCATGTCCGGGCTCCTTGGTGAGCTGGACGGAGCGAGCCAAAACGCCACCGCCATGGGGCAGGCGTTCGACGCGGCCAAAAACGACGATTCCTTCTATCTTCCGCCCGACGTCTTCCAGAACACGGACTTCCAGCGCGCGATGGCCTCCTTCGTTTCTCCTGACGGGAAAGCGGCTCGATTTATCATTTCGCATAGGGGCGATCCCGCGACGCCCGAGGGTATAGCGCGGATCGATCCGATCAGGACAGCAGCCGTAGAAGCGCTCAAGACGACTCCGCTGGAGAGCGCCAAGATTTCTATCGCCGGCGCCGCGTCGACCTACAAAGACTTCCGCGACGGCTCGAAATTCGATCTGTGGATCGCGCTCGTCGGTGCGCTGTGCCTTATCTTCGTCATCATGCTCGCCCTCACGCGAAGTTTTGTGGCCGCCCTGGTTATCGTGGGGACGGTGCTGCTTTCATTGGGCGCATCGTTTGGGCTGTCGGTGCTGGTTTGGCAGTATATTCTGGGCATCAAACTGCACTGGATGGTGCTTCCGATGTCCGTGATCGTCCTTTTGGCGGTAGGGTCCGACTACAACTTGCTTCTCGTAGCCCGGATGAAAGAGGAGATAGCGGCCGGCATAAAAACCGGTATCATCCGCGCCATGGGCGGTACCGGTAAGGTCGTGACAAACGCGGGGCTGGTGTTCGCCTTCACCATGGCCTCGATGATATTCAGCGACTTGCGGATTATCGGCCAGCTCGGTACCACGATCGGCCTGGGCCTGTTGTTCGACACCTTGGTCGTGCGCTCGTTTATGACACCGTCCATCGCCGCGCTGCTAGGACGTTGGTTCTGGTGGCCGCAGAGAGTCCGCCCGCGCCCTGCTAGTTACATGCTTCGACCTTACGGGCCGCGTCCGCTGGTACGGTCCTTGCTGCTAAGAGCGGACGACCCGGAGGCTGTCACAACCGCACTTCCGAGGCTGCCGGTCTAGCCTGGCATTCGCCCGTTAACAGCGCTGGACGCGAGCCATTTGCAATGACATCGAAAGACGGATTTTCGCGCCACACGGTTTAGCGCCGACGGAAACCCGCCCTAGGACTACACGATTGAGCTAGTATTCCAGTTCTACGATGGCCGACCGAATCGACAAAGTTTGATTATGGAATCGGGATCGTTACACCCGCATATTTCAATATTAATTCTTCCACGCCGATCAATAAAGCCAGCGTCAAATACGCCAGAACAAGTGCCTCATATCCCGTATATGGGACAAGTAGAAATGCTTTCGCCAAAAAATTAAAAGATCCGGTAACCTGATTAAAGACGTTTGTTATCTGGTTGAGGAACTGGGCTGGCATGTCGATTAAACTCTGAATAATCGAGCTCGGATCCAACGACGCGGCATTGACGGCCTCTGCGGCCGCGTAGGCGCCGCCACCCGCAGTCAACTGCTGCGCGAACTGCTCACCGAACGCCGACGCCTTACCCACCAGCCCCTGGAAGCTCTGGGCGGCCTGGGAGAACACCTGTGCGATGGCCGCCGACACCTCATCGGCCGCCGCGGGTATCACCCCGACGGTCGGGGCCGCTGCCGCCAGGTGTGCCGCGCTCAGCGTCGAACCGATACCAGCCACATCCGCTGCCGCTGCCGCCATCAACTCCGGCGCCGCCATCACGTACGACATATCTATCCTCCAGCCGGTCACTGGCGACCCAGCGGTGAAGCAAGAAGCATGGCTGGGTGACGCCCGTCACGGAGATTACACACAAGTACAACGGCGCGGGGCAGGTTCCAGTGATCGCGACGAAATAAAACTTTCCGCATGTTTTGGAGCCTTCCCCGGGGCCGCCGCATTGCTATACGCCGCAAGGGCGCGCCGATGGAGTCGCTTCCGAAACCGTCCCGGTTGGCTTCGATAAGCCACAACTTCATCGTCGGCGGTCGGGCCCCGGCTGACGGGATTGCGGCGGCGTCGCCGCCCCGCCGCGCGGCCCAGAACCTCAGCTGGCGTCGCGCAGCATCGGCTGCGCCGTCGAGGTCAACTCGACAACCACCGTCGCCTCAGCAAACAGATCGACGGCGTCGGCGATGGTGCGGTCGACGAAGGAAGCGAACTCCTCGAACGAGATGCTGTCCTGGATCCAACGGGACCTGCGGGCCACGAGGCCGACGCGTTGCGGGTCGGAGCAACCGTGCACGATCGCGGTGACTTTGCGGTTCTGCTTGTTCCACGTGTCAGCTAACCGGGTGAGCCAGGGGCGGTCGGCGGCGCGGAAGGAGCCCGCCGGAGAGATCCCGATGACCAACATGTCGCCGAACGACCGTGAGATCTCGAGGTGGATGTGCAGCCGCCCCGAATCGGCGTTGGCGACACAGAAGTATTCGCCGTCGTGCTCGCCCTTGAGGAACTGCAGGCCGCAGGTGCGTACGTAGCGGTCGATCAACTTGGCGCAGAGCGACTGACTCATCATGAGGTAGATCCTGCGGCCTGCGACTTTGAGGACCCTTTGAGCCGAGCTAACCGGCTTCGAAGAATCTACTGAGAATTCGCTGAGTG
>NZ_LZKE01000257.1:0-1530 GCF_001672675.1 Mycobacterium sp. E2327 | reverse complement strand
ACGAAGCGAAGGTCCGTACGATCATCGACGACCCGTCGCTGGCCGAACTGCTGATCCCTAACGACCACCCGATCGGTACCAAGCGAATCTGCACCGACACCAACTACTTTCAAACTTTCAATCGGCCGAATGTGAAATTGGTGAGCGTGCGCAACACACCGATCGAGTCCATCGACCCGACCGGGATCAACACCGCCGACGCCCACTACGACGTCGACATGATCGTGCTCGCGACCGGCTTCGACGCGATGACCGGTGCGCTGGCCAAGATCGACATCGTCGGCCGGGCCGGCAGGCGGCTCCGCGATTACTGGCGCGAAGGACCGCGCACGTACCTCGGCTTGGGCGTCGACGGGTTCCCCAATCTCTTCGTGGTATGCGGCCCGGGGGCTCCCGCGGTGCTGGCGAACATGGTGTTGCACGCCGAGGCCCACGTGAACTGGATCGCCGACTGCATCACCTACCTCGACGCGCACGGCTACACCGCGATCGAGGCGACCCCGGACGCCGTCGGTGACTGGGTCGCCGAGTGCGCCCGCCGGGCCGACGCCACCCTGTTTACCAAGGCCAACTCGTGGTACCTCGGCGCGAACATCCCCGGGAAGCCGCGCGTGTTCATGCTTTTCATCGGCGGCTTCGGGGTCTATCTCGACATCTGCACCGAGGTCGCCGAGGCCGGCTACAAGGGATTCTCACTGATCAAGGGATCCTGATGTCTGGTCTGCGTGGCCGCGTGGCGTTGGTGACCGGGGCCGCCCGGGGCAGCGGACGGTGCCACTGTGAGCGGTTCGCCGAGGAGGGCGCCGATGTCATCGCGCTGGACATGCCCGAGTCGGCCGGCGACCTCGAACAGACCGCGGCCGCCGTCGCACGGCATGGGGTGCGCGTCGCGACGGGCCTGGCCGACGTCGGCGACTTCGGCGCGATGACGGCCGCGGTGGATGCTGCCGTCGCCGAACTCGGTCGCATCGACGTGGTTGTCGCCAATGCGGGAATCCATCCGGCGGGTGACCCTGCTTGGGAGATCACCGCCGAAAGCTGGCAGCAGGTCCTGGATATCAACCTCACCGGTGTCTGGCACACCGTCAAGGCCAGCGTGCCCCACATTGGTCGATACGGGGGCGAGCGAAGCGGATCTGTCGTCATTGTCAGCTCCACCAACGGTATTCGGGGCACGGCCAACACAGCCGCCTACACGGCCAGCAAGCATGCCGTGGTAGGACTCGCACGCACGCTCGCCAACGAGCTCGGGCCACGAGGTATCCGCGTCAACACCGTTCACCCCGGGGCGGTCGGAACCGCGATGGTGCTCAACGAGGCGACGTTTCGGCGCCTGCGGCCCGACTTGGACAATCCAACGGCGGAGGACGCCGCCGAGGTGCTCACGGCTCGCCACCTGCTACCGGTGCCCTGGGTCGAACCCGTCGATGTCAGCAACGCCGTCGTGTTCCTCGCCTCCGACGAGGCGCGCTACATCACCGGCACCCAGATCGTGATCGACGCCGGTCTGCTCGCGAAAGTCTAGGAGCC
>NZ_LZKE01000256.1:0-56553 GCF_001672675.1 Mycobacterium sp. E2327 | reverse complement strand
CAACGTCGCCGTGCTGTCGGAAGCGCAGGCGCTGTCCGGGGCGGGCGCGCCGCCGCGGCCCGACGAGGACCCCACCGTTGCGCTGGCCCGCGGCGCGGCCATGGCGGCCGGGCCCGCGGGGGACGCGACGGCGATGGCCCCCGCGGTGGGGTCCTCGTCGGGCCGCGGCGGCGCGCCCGCCCCGGACAGCGCCTGCGCTTCCGACAGCACGGCGACGTTGTGGACCCCGGAGTCCTCCAACGCCCGCCGCAGCCGCTCCGCCCACTGGAGATCCGACCAGCACAGCCGAGTGGCGAGCAGCCGGTGGTTTTCCTCGGCCAGCAACCGATTCGTCCCGACGACCGTCTCGGTCAGTTTCTCGATCGGGCGATCGGCGAGGTCTACGACGGACTCGTCGATCAGGCCGGCGCCCGAACCGACAAGGGCCAACCGGGCACGAGGACCTGTGACCGCGACCCCCAGCACGACGTCCATCCCGACTCTCCTTCGGCCGGCTACCCCACAGCCAGCATGTCCCGGCATCATTACACTGCGATACCGTCGGCGGTAACAGTCATTCGGGCGACGAGGTTTCGGTGTTCGCCTGTGAGCGCAGCGTAACCGCGTGGCGGCCACCCCGGAAACGCACACGTCCTCACCACTGCCGCGTCGCCCGAACGGAGATTATGTTTCCAAGTAAGCAACGCGGTCGATGCGGCAGGGGGTTCCCGCGCCGCGCCGCCAAAGTTGCGCCGCCAGAAGCCGTCCTCGACACCCGGGGGGAACCGTGAGTCAGAGCAGCGACGATGCCCCTACCGGGCCGATCCGCGGGCGAACGCAGCAGACCCAGCCCGCGCAGCCCCGCCGGCGTTCGGACGTCGCGATCGATCTGACCGCGGCCGCCATGCTCGTCGTAGCGCTGCTGTTCCCGTGGAACCTGTATTTCGGCTTGGGAATCGAGGGCAGTAACAAGCCGCTGTTGGCGGTGCTGTTCGTCGTGACGCTGCTGTCGCTGGCATCGATCGTGCTGGCCGGTTCCTGGCGATCGGCGAGTCCGAAGTTCGATCCCGCGCGGGCGGGCCGCCTTCGGCTGGCGCTCAACGTTCCCTACGTGTTGCTGGTCATCGGCTTCGTCGTGTTCGACGTGTTCGAGACCGTGCGGTTCGGTGGCAGCGTGAACGTGCCCGGCGGTGTCGGGCCGGGGGCGTGGCTGGGCATCGCCGGCTCGCTGCTGAGCGCCCGGCCGGTCGCGGCCGACTCAAATGACCACCCCAGGCCGGTGCGGGTCATCGGCTACGCGTCAATGGTGGGCGCGGCACTGAGCTTTTGCTTCAACCTGTTCTGGCGCCTGAAATACGCGCTGCACGACGCGGGCGGCTCGTCCGGCTTCGGCAAGCAGAACATCGCGGTGATCGCGACGGCGTTGGTGTACGGCGCGGTGGCGCTGCTCGCCGTGCTGGTCGGGTCGAGGTGGCTGCTGCGCAGCACCAGGGCTTCCCGGCTGGCAACCGTGGCCCTCGGGGTCTCGACGCTGGTCGCCGGAATCCTCGTGTGGATCCTGCCGGTCGGCCGCGACATCGACGCGTTCCACGGCATAGCGCAGAACACGTCTACGGCGGGGGTGGGCTTCGAGGGCTACCTGGCGTGGGCGGCGGCCGCGGCCATTTTCGCGCCCGCGGCGTTGTCGGCCCGCCGTGACGCGTCGGCGACGGAGGAGAACGCGTGGCGCGCGGCGGCCCGAAACGGGTTGCTGCTCATCATCGTTTGGTGCCTGGGGTCGATGGCCATGCGCATCACCGACCTGGCCGTCGCGGTGACCCTGAACTACCCGTTCTCGCGCTACGACAGCATGGTGCTGGCGGCCTTCGACCTGGCGACCGCGGTGCTGGCCATCTGGCTGCGCATCAACCTGGGCAACGACGCCGTCTCCCCCAGGCTGATCTCGTCGCTGTGCGGACTGGTTGCGACACTGGGCATTTCCCGCGTCGTGCTGGGCGTCGCGCTGGCGCCGCGGTTCGAGGAGGCCCCCAACGCGCCGGCGCCGAATCCGGTGTACGGCAACAACCTCGCCCAACAGATCACCAGCACCTTCGACGTCGCCCTGTGCGTGCTGGCGCTGTGCATCCTCGTGGCGGCCATCATCACCGGGCAGCTCGGCGCGCGGCGCGCGCGACGCCAGCGCCGCCGCCCCGCCCACACGCGCGGCGGCCCGGCCGGCACCCCCCCCGGCCCCGGCGCGCCGACGACGCGCATCCCCGTCGGCCACGCGGCCCCGTCGGCCGCGGCGACGACGCGCATCCCGACCGGCGGGGCGACGCCGCAGCTCGCCGGTTCGCCGCGGATCTTCCGCGGCGACGACTCGGCCACCCGGCAGATCCCCGTCCAAAAGCCGCGGATCTTCCGCCCGCCGTCGAGTTAGAGCTAGCTGGCGGCGACCCGCTTCGCCCGGCTTCGCCGCGCTTGCGATCGCCTTAACGCAAAGGCGCGAAGGCGAATTCGCGCAAGCCCTCGCGCGGGTCGATGCCCGCACGAAACCCCAACACCTCGGCGGCCCGGGCCGGGTCGGCGACGATGTGGCGCACGTCGCCGCTGCGGTACTGCCCCGTGACCACCGGGGCGACCGAACCGTCCCGCGCCTCGCACAGCGCGCTGGCGACATCCAGGATCGAGATGGGCCGCCCGGAGCAGACGTTGACGGCGGTGAAGCCGTCACGGTCGGCCTCCGCGGCGGCTACGTTCGCGGCGGCGACGTCGTCGACGTGCACGAAATCCCGCATCTGGCCGCCGTCCTCGAAAACCCTTGGCGGCTCGCCCTTTTCCAGTGATGAGCGGAAGATCGCCGCCACCCCGGAATACGGGGTGTCGCGCGGCATGCCCGGCCCGTAGACGTTGTGGTAGCGCAGCGCCACCACCGAGCCGCCCGTCGCCTCCGACCACGCCAGCGCGTAATGCTCCTGCGCGGTCTTGCTGGCCGCGTACAGGCTGCGCGGGCGCAGCGCGGCGTCCTCGTCGACCAGTCGCCACGTCACGTCGAGCCCGCATGCCGGGCAATGGTTTTCGAAGATGCCGGCGTCGAGGTCGGCGCGCCGGCGCGGCGGCGGGTCGACCAGCCCGTGCTCGGGGCAGGCATAGTGGCCCTGCCCGTAGACCACCATCGACGAGGCCAGCACCAGGCGGCGCACGCCCGCGGCGAACATCCTCGCCAGCAACACCGTGGTGGCGAAATCGTTGTGGCCGCCGTAGGCCGGCGCGTCGGCCGCGTCGACGCCGGCACCGACCATCGCGGCCTGATGACACACGAGGTCCACGCCGTCCAGCAGCGGGGCCAGCGCGTCGCCGTCGCGGACGTCGACGCGTCGACAGCCGTGTGGCAGCACGGGATTCGGGCCGTGCGCCGCGGGCAGCATCGCGTCGACGCCGACCACGTCGTGACCGGCCGCCCGCAGCGCCGTGTCCACCCGCGACCCGATGAAACCGGCCGCCCCGGTCAGCAGCACCCTCACGGCAACTCCACCGGCAGGGTCACGCCGGTGTGCGGCTGGCAGTGCGCGCAGTCCCGCTCGGCGGCGACCCGGCCGATCGCGGCGCGCACCAGCTCCTTGAACGGCCCGATGTTCTTCTCGAACTGGGCGAACACCTCGACGGCCTTCACGCCTTCACCGGCCCGGACGCCGGCATCCAGGTCGGTCACCAACGCGATTGCCGCATAACATATTTCGAGTTCGCGCGCCAGCACCGCCTCCGGATAGCCGGTCATGTTGACCAGGCTGAAGCCGGCCGAGGCGAACCAGCGGCTCTCCGCCCGGGTGGAAAACCGCGGACCCTGAATCACCACCATCGTGCCGCCGTCGACGACGTCGGGCAGGCCGGTGGCCGCGGCCCGCAGCGTCGGGCAGTAGGGGTCGGCGAAGTCGACGTGCACGGCGCCGGAGTCGAAGTAGGTGTCGGGGCGGCCGGTGGTGCGGTCCACCAGCTGGTCGGGCACCACCACCGCGCCCGGGCCGTTGTCGGGATTCAGGCTGCCGACCGCGCAGGGGCCGAAAACCCGCCGCACGCCGAGCTTGCGCAGCGCCCACATGTTGGCCCGATACGGCACGGTGTGCGCCGAGAACTGGTGGGTCGCACCGTGCCGGGGCAGGAAGGCGACCTCGTGGTCGCCGACGGCGCCCACCGTGACCGGGGCGCTGGGCGGGCCGTAGGGGGTGTCGACGTCGATGTTGCGGGTGTCGGACTCGAAGAACGTGTAGAAGCCGCTGCCGCCGATGACTCCGAGCATCCGCTCATTGTGGTGCATGAGGCAGGATGGCTTGGTGGCCAGTCTCGCGCAGTGGGTCTCGGGTGCCCGGCCCCGCACGCTGCCCAACGCGGTGGCGCCGGTGGTGGCGGGCACGGGCGCCGCGGCGTGGCTGGGATCCGCGGTGTGGTGGAAGGCGCTGCTCGCGCTGGCCGTCGCGCTGGCGCTGATCGTCGGCGTGAACTACGCCAACGACTACTCCGACGGCATCCGCGGTACCGACGACGAGCGCGCCGGCCCGGTCCGGCTGGTGGGCTCGCGGCTGGCCGCCCCGCGCGCGGTGCTGACCGCGGCGGTGACGAGCCTGTCGCTGGGCGCGGTCGCCGGGCTGGTGCTGGCGCTGCTGAGCGCGCCGTGGCTGATCGCGGTCGGCGCGGCCTGCATCGCCGGCGCGTGGCTGTACACCGGAGGCTCAAAGCCGTACGGCTACGCGGGTTTTGGCGAGGTCGCGGTGTTCGTGTTCTTCGGCCTGGTCGCCGTGCTGGGTACCGAGTACACCCAGGCGCTGCGGGTGGACTGGGTCGGGGCGGTGCTGGCGGTGTCGATCGGGGCGATGTCGTCGTCGGTGCTGGTGGCCAACAACCTGCGCGACATCCCCACCGACGCACAGTCCGGCAAGATCACCCTGGCGGTGCGCCTGGGTGATGCCCGCACGCGGATCCTTTACCAGGTGCTGCTGGCGACCGCGGGGGTCGCGACGCTGGTGCTGATGGCGGCGACGCCGTGGTGCGCCGTGGGATTGGTCGCCACGCCGCTGGCCCTGCGCGCGCTCGCCCCGGTGCGCTCCGGCCGCGGCGGGCGCGAGCTGATTCCGGTGCTGCGAGACACCGGGCTGGCGATGGTGGTGTGGGCCTTCGCGGTGGCGGGCGCGTTGGCCCTCGCGCACTGAGTGTGCATTCAGGGTTTTGCGTGTGAGCTGGCGGCGGGATCCGGGCGATTTTTTCGCCCCGGATGCACGCGCAACGCCGTCGATGCACACGCAAACGAGGGGGGACTAAGCGTCCGGCGCGTCCGGCTCCGGCCGCGGCGCCTCCTCGCCGCGCAGCCGGGCCTGCAGCTGTTCGCGCTCCCGGCGCCGGCGTTCGCCGGCTATCGCGAGCGACGCGGTCGCGCGGCGGCGCAGCGGGCCGAACACCCAGATGCCCAATGGCATCGCGATGATCAGAGCGAACAACACCGCGACCACGACGGGGAACTGGGCGATCCCCAGCAATCGCGCGAGCCCGTAGATCGCGCCGCTCAGCGCGGCGACCAGCGCCAGCCGCGCAGCCGCGTAGAGCAAAACGTCGACGACGACCCGATTGCGCGGGCGCTCGTCGGTGCTGCTGTCGCTGGGCCGATCTGACACACCCCGAGCCTACGGCCCGCGTATATTCGCTCGGAGGAGGTGTTGAGTGCTCTACCTGCTACTCGTTCTGATCCTGGGAACGCTGATCTACGTTGGCTGGCGCGCGGCGCGGTCACAGGCCCGGCCGAAGACCCGCGTCATCGGGCCCGACGACGATCCTGACTTCTTGCGGCGGTTAGGCCACGGGGATAACCCCCGCTAGTCCCTCCTAAACCAGACCCGGGTTGCGCTGGTCACCGGGGAACCCGTCGGCCACGACGGCGGCCAGCTCCGTGAGCGCTTCACGGGTGCCGCGCCGCAGCCGGTCCAGGTCGATCTCGGCGCCCTCCTCGAGGTGCGGGTCGAACGGGATCAGCCGCACCGCCCGGCAGCGGCGCGAGAAGTGGTCGACCACTTTGTTCATGTCGACCTTGCCGGTGCGCGGCCGCACCGCGTTGATGACCGCGATCGAATTGCGGACCAGCTCCTCGTGCCCGTGCGCGTCCAGCCAGTCCAGCGTCGCCGAGGCGCTGCGCGCGCCGTCGATCGACCCCGACGCGACGACCAGCAACACGTCGGCCTTCTCTAGCACCGACGACATTACCGAGTGCAGCAGCCCGGGGCCGCAGTCGGTGAGCACCAGGCCGTAGAACCGCTCCAGGATCTCCAGCACCCGGCTGTAATCCTCGGCGCCGAACGCGTCGGAGATCGCGGGGTCGGTTTCCGACGCCAGCACCTCCAGGCCGCTCGGGCCCTTCGAGGTGTACCGGCGGACGTCGCTGTAGCGCTCGATCGCTCCGGCGTCGTGCAGCAGCTGGCGCACCGTCGCCGCCGTCTCCAGCGGGATCTTCTGGCTCAGCGTGCCCCGGTCGGGGTTGGCGTCGACGGCCACCACGCGGTCGCCGCGGATCGTCGCGAACGTCGACCCCAGCGTCGCGGTGATCGTGGTCTTGCCGACGCCGCCCTTCAGCGACAGCAGCGCGATCCGGTAGCAACCCCGCAGGGGCCGGTTGACCTGCGCCACCAGGTTGTTGTGGCGTTGGGCCCGCGGGCTCTCGCCCAGGTTGATCAGGTGACCGGACAGGTCGTAGATCACCCGGCGCCAACCCTCGGATGGCGGCGGTTTGACCGGGCGCAACAGCATGCCGGTGGACAGCTCCGGATACGGCGTGTGCGGCAGGTGCTCGGGCCGGTACGGGGGCGCCTGCGCCTCGGCCGGTGGCGCCTCTGCTGGCCCGTTGTAATAGGCCCCGAACGCGGTCGGGTCGACGCGCGGGATCCCGGTCACCGGTGTGGGATCCCAGGGCGGCATCCCGCCGGGCGCCGGGCCGGGCGCGGTGGGGGCTGCCGCTTGCCGCCGCTCGGGTCCGGGGACCCGCCGCTCGGTGCGGAATCCGGCGAAGGCGCGGGTGGGCGCCTCGTCGCTCGGTCCCGCCTGCTGGGGCGGCGCTTCGGGGGGCGGCTCGGGCGCACCCACGCCGGTGGTTGGATGGTCGGACACGTGCACTCCCCCTGTTGTGTGTTACTCGGGTCGGTTGCTGACTGTCATCCCACGCCCGCATACGAATGCAGGCCCACGGTCACCAGGTTAACGAAGAACAAATTGAAGATCATGGCGACGAATCCCGCGACGTTGATCCAGGCCGCCTTCCTGTCCCGCCATCCCGCGGTCGACCGTGCGTGCAGATAGGCCGCGTATACCACCCACGCGACGAACGAAACCGTCTCCTTGGGGTCCCAGCCCCAATACCTGCCCCAGGCCTCTTCCGCCCAGATGGCGCCGAAGATGACCCCGAAACCGAACACCGGGAACGCGAAGATCGTGGTGCGGTAGGCGACGCGGTCCAGGGTCTGGGCGTCGGGGAGCCGCCGGACCATGCGGGCCAACGCGCCGTCGGCCTCCGGATCGCCGAGCCGCGACGTGCGCAGCAGGAACAGGATGCTGGCGATGCCCGCGACCATGAACACCCCGGAGCCCAGGCTGACCACCGACACGTGGATGGGCAACCAGTAGGACTGCAGCGCGGGCATCACCGGCGCGGCGTTGGTGTAGAGCCAGCGCCCGGAAACGGTCAGCAGGATCAGGATCGGCAGCAGCAGGAACACCCACAGCGGGCGATACTGCGGGCGGCGCAACACGACCGCGCCGGCGACCAGGCCGCAGAAGCACGTCAGGTTGATGAACTCGTACATGTTGCCCCACGGCACCCGCACGGTGGCCAGGCCGCGCAGCACGATGCAGGCCAGCAACAGCCCGATGCCGAGGTAGACCACGGCCAGCCCGGCCCGCCCGACGCGCTCGTCGAACGGCCGCGCGTCGGCATCCTCCACGATGCCGGGGACCGAGCTGTCGGCGGCGACCGAGCCGGCCAGTACCGCCGTGCGCCGATCGGCGCGCCGGGCACCGACGTAGGCCAGCTCGACGGCCAGCAGCAGCAGCGCGACGACCAGGGCGACGATCGCCGAGGTGAACGCCCAGTCCGAGTAGCGCGCCAGCGTGATGTTGACGTGCAGCGTGTTCATTTGACGTCCACCTGAGAACTCCTTCTGGACGCGGCGGTGTCGGGCTCGCCCAGCCCGTGCAACAACCGCTCGGTCAACCGCTCGAACTCGTCGCCCCACCCCGAGTTGTCGGTGCGCGCCAGCCCGCCCAGTTCGACGTTCACCGTACCGGCCGCCGGGCTGAGCCTGACCCACACCCTGCGGCGGCGCACCAGCAGCGACACCACCAGCCCGCCCATCATCGTGACCGCGAAGACGAGCACCCAGGCCTGGCCGGGGTCGTGGGAGACCTGCAGGTTGACGAACGGCACGGCGCCGTCGAAGCGGACGACGGTGCCGGCGGCCGGGCCCTGATCGAGGCGGACCTCCTGACCGACGCGCAGGTTGACCCGCTTCTCCTTGGTCAGCCGGCCCTGCTCGATCAGCCGGGGATCCAGCGTGAACAACGACTGCGGCCGCCCGGTGTCCAGGCCGGTGTCGCCGCGGTAGATGTCGACGGCCACGGCCGGGGCGTTGAGCGCCGGGAAGCGCGACGACAGCAGGGTGCCCTCGAGCTGCTCGGTCGGCGCCAGCAGGCCCTGGATGGCGATCTCGTGCTGGCGGCGCTCGGCCGCGTTTGGGTAGCTGCCGGCGGGCGGGTCGATGCGCGCCACGCCCGAGCTCAGCAGGGTCTGCGGGTTGTCGGGGCGCCATTGCACGGTCGACGTGCGCGCCTGGCCGTCCGGGAAGGTCACGGTGAAGGTGGGCGCGTAGCCGTGGCCCTGCAGGTACACCCGGTCGCCGCCGACGCGCAGCGGATGGTTGACCTCCAGCAGGTAATGCCGCCAGTTGTTGGCGGCCAGGTCGCGGCCGTTCTGGTAGTCGATATCGGCGGCGAACGAAGTGGCCTGCCCCGACGGCAGGTAGTGCGCGGCAAAGTCGTTGACCCGGATGCAGATTGGGTGCAGCGACGTGCCGTCGACGGTGTTGCCGGCGCGGAACGAATCGAACGCCGCCGGCGAGGCCGAGCAGAAGCCGGGGCCGCCGTCGGCGATGACGATGACGTTGCCCTCGTAGCCGAACAGCTTGCCGACGGCCACGGCGACCAGCAGGCCCAGCAACGAGAAGTGGAAGACGATGTTGCCGAACTCGCGCAGGTAGCCCTTCTCAGCCGAGACCTCAACGACCTCGCCTTCGTGGCGGATCGCCGTGCGCCAGCCGCGCAGTCGGCCGGCGATCGTGTTCGCCAGGGCGTTGAGATCCGCCGCGTCGCCGGCGATTTCGGCGCTGGCGTGCTTGGGCAGCCTGGCCAGGTTGCGCGGGGCGGCCACCGGGGTGGCGCGCAGGCTGCGGGCGTGCTCGATCATCCGTGGGGTCAGGCAACCGACCAGGGACACGAACAGCAGCACGTAGATGGCGGTGAACCAGAAGCTGGAGAACACGTCGAAGGCCTGCAGCCGGTTCAGCCAGGGCCCGATCACGCGGTGGGTGGCCAGGTACTCGTCGACCTTGCCGGCGTTGAGGCTGCGCTGCGGCAACAGCGCGCCGGGTATCGCGCCCAGCGCGAGCAGGAACAGCAGCACCAGCGCGGTGCCCATCGAGGTCAGCGCGCGCCAGGTGTTGCGGGCCGTGGCGCGAAGGGTCGCGAGCAGACGCAGAATCGCACTGGCGCGTGTCTTTTCATGCGATTCTGCGTCTGCTCGCGCATCCAAGGGCGCCATCAAATCGGCAGCCTCACGTCGGAAACGAACGCGTCGCGCAGCCAGGAGACGAAGTCGTTCCACACCCCGGTGACCAGCAGGGCGCCGACGGCGATCAGCAGCGCGCCGCCGAAGACCTGGATGGCCCGGGTGTGCCGTCGCAGCCAGCCCAGCGCCCCCACGGCCCCCGCCGAGCCGAACGCCAGCAACACGAACGGGATGCCCAGCCCCAGGCAGTAGGCGATCACCAGCGCGACCCCGCGCGCGACGTTCGCGCCGTCGGTGGCCGACGCGACCGTGATCACCCCGGTCAACGTGGGCCCCAGGCATGGCGTCCAGCCGAGCGCGAACACCGCGCCGAGCAGGGGCGCCCCCGCGACCGTGGTCAGCTGCCGCGGGCTGAACCGGGCCTGGCGCTGCAGCGCCGGGATGAGGCCCACGAACACCAGGCCCATCACGATGGTCAGCACGCCGCCGACGCGCTGCAGCAGCAGCTGGTTGGTGATCAGCGCGGTGGTCATGCCGAGGACGGCGACGGTCCCGAGCACGAACACCGTCGTGAACCCGGCGACGAACAGCGCGGCGGAGCCCGCGACCCGCCACCGGGCGGCGGGCGGCGCCTTGATGGCGCCGGGCGGCGGTTGCTCGTCGACCCCGACGACCGCGGCCAGGTAGGACAGGTAGCCGGGGACCAGCGGGACCACGCACGGCGAGGCGAACGACACCAGCCCCGCGAGCAGGCACACGCCGAGCGCCAGCAGCAGCGGCCCGGCGGCGGCGATCTGGGCGAAGCCGGTCACGGGCCGGCCACCCGCTGCACCACGGGCTGCAGGTCCTGGGCCAGCAGCTCGCGCAGGAAGACGGCGGCGACCCGGTGCTCGCGGTCCAGCACCAGCGTGGACGGGATGACGGTGGTCGGGTATCGGCCGCCGAACGCGATCAGGGTGCGCATCGCCGGATCGTAGATGGAGGGGTAGCTGACGTGGTGATCGTCGACGAAGTCCAGGGCTGCCTGCCGGTTGTTGTCCCGGACGTCGATGCCCAGGAAGGAGACCCCTGCGCCGCGGGTGGCGTCATATACCTGCTGCAGCTGGGCGACCTCGGCGCGGCACGGCCCGCACCACTGCCCCCAGATGTTGACGACGACGACGCGGCCGGCGAACGTCGGGTCGTCCAGCGACAGGGTGTGCGCCGGGTCGGCCAGGTCCGGCCCGGACAGCGGCCCGGGGCGGCCGCGGCTGGACGGCGGGTCGTAGTAGATGTCGGTCTTCCCGCCGGGCGAGACGAACTCGAAGGTGCCGCCCTGGGCGACGGCGTCGCGACCGGAGCAGCCGGCCAGCAAAATGGCCACCGCCGCCCCGGCCATCGCCAGCCGCCGCACGCTCATGGCGCCGCGGGCTGGAAGTACTCGATGTCGACCAGGCGATCGCCGTCGTAGACCAGGGTCGTCACCGAGGCGAGCCCGCATTCGCGTCGCCGCGGGTCATGCCAGAGCCGACGGCCGCTCAGGTGCAGCCGCAGCGTCCACACCGGCAGCTGGTGGCTGACGCACACCACCTCCTGCCCGGTGGCGCGGGCGCGCGCCTTGTCCACCGCGGTCGTCATCCGGGCCGCGATCTCGCTGTACGGCTCGCCCCACGATGGGGTGAACGGGTTGCGCAGCTGCCACCAGAACCGCGGGTCGCGCCAGGCGCCGTCGCCCGGGCCGACGCGGCGGCCCTCGAAGAAGTTGAGCGATTCGATCAGGTCGGGGTCGGTGTCGACGTTCAGGCCGTGCTTGGCGGCGATGGGCGCGGCGGTCTCCTGGGCCCGCTGCAGCGGGGAGGCGATGACGGCGGCGATGTCGCGGTCGGCCAGCGCCTCGGCGACCGCGTCGGCCTGCGCCCGTCCCCTCTCGGACAGGTGGAATCCGGGCAGCCGGCCGTAGAGGACGCCGCTGGGGTTGTGCACCTCGCCGTGGCGCACCACGTGGACTTTGGTCTGTTCGGCCATCAGGGCCTGTCCTCCTGTGCGGCCGCGCGGGCCGCGAGGGCCAGCCCGGCCGAGATCCGGTCGAATGCGTCGTCGTCCAGGGCCGTCGAGACGAACCACGCCTCGAAGGCGCTGCATGGCGGGTAGATACCCGCGTCCAGCAGGGCGTGGAAGAACGGCGGGTAACGCCAGGTCTCGCTGGCCCGCGCGGCGGCGAAGTCGGTCACCGGCGTGTCGGAGAAGAACACGCTGAGCATGTTGCCAGCCCGCGGAACCTGGTGCGGCACACCGGCTTTCGTCAGCGCCTCGGACAGCAGCCCGGCCAGCCGATCGGCGTTGGCGTCCAGTGAGGCGTAGGCCGCGTCGTCGGCGGCGCGCAGCGTGGCCAGCCCGGCGGCCACCGCCACCGGGTTCCCCGACAGGGTGCCGGCCTGATACACCGGCCCCAGCGGCGCCAGCCGCTCCATCACCTCGGCCCGTCCGCCGAACGCCGCGGCCGGCAGCCCGCCGCTCATGACCTTGCCGAAGGTGAACAGGTCGGCGGCGACGGGATCGATTCCGTACCAACCACTTCGGCTGACCCGGAAGCCCGTCATCACCTCGTCGACGATCAGCAGCGCCCCGTGCTCGGCGGTGATCGCGCGCAGCGCCGCGTTGTAGCCCGGCCCCGGCGGGACGACGCCCATGTTGCCGGGGCTGGCCTCGGTGATCACCGCGGCGATCTGGTCGCCGAACCGGGCGAACGTCTCCGTGACAGCGTCAATGTCGTTGTAGGGCAACACGATCGTGTCGGCCGCGGCCGCGCCGGTCACCCCGGGCGAGGACGGCAGGCCCAGCGTCGCGACACCGGATCCCGCGTCGGCGAGCAACGCGTCGACATGGCCGTGGTAACAGCCGGAGAACTTGACGATCTTGGCCCGCCCGGTGAACCCGCGGGCCAGCCGGACGGCGCTCATCGTGGCCTCGGTGCCGGAGTTCACCAGCCGGATCCGCTCGACCGGCGCCACCCGCCCGATGATCTCGGCGGCCAGCTGGCTCTCGGCCGGCGTCGGCGCCCCGAACGATAGGCCCGAGGCGGCGGCCGTGGCGACGGCGTCGACGACGGCGGGATGGGCGTGGCCCAGGATCATCGGGCCCCAGGAACACACCAGGTCGACGTAGCGGTTGCCGTCGGCGTCGGTGAGCCAGTAGCCCTTCGCCTCGGTGATGAAGCGCGGCGTGCCGCCCACCGCGGTGAACGCGCGCACCGGGGAGTTCACCCCGCCGGGGATGACGGCGCAGGCGTCGGAGAAGAGCCGCGCCGACGCCGCCACGCCGCTTCCCGAGGTCGCGGCATGGGCGGTCGCCTGGTCACTGGTACCCATGCCGACCAGTGTCCCAGCCTCGGCCGATCGTTCAACTACAGGGTGTAGCAGAGCGCCGCTTATCAGGCGTCCTGCTGGTCGGCCTGCTGCGCGGCCCGCAGCTCGCGGCGGGCCGCTTCGCGTTCTTTTTCCGCCGCGCGCCGGTGGGCGGCCACGTCGCCGAGGCCCTCCTCGACCGCGAGTTCCTCGACCGCGGCGGCGCGTTCGTGGGCGGCGCCGGCTTGGTAGTGGCGCGACACCGCGCGTTCACGGGCCGCCTGGTCCCGCTCGTGAGCGCGGTCGGCGCGCTCGGCGGCGCGCTTCACGTCGTCCTCGGTGACGGCCTTGCGGGCGGCGAGTTCGGCCTCCCGCCGCAACAGCTCCTGGGCGCGCTCGGCGGCCTCGTCACCCGGGGAGTCGGTCATGACGCGACATTACGCTTGCGCTGGTGACACGGCACACGGCCGTCGAGGTCGCCCGGACCCGGGTGGAAGGCGTCCGCGACGATCCGCACGCCCGCCTCGCGCTGATGCGAGAGCTCTACGAAGTCCCGGCGCGCGTGGACCGCGGACACCTGCCGTATCGGCAGGCGGCGTCGGCTTTCATGGGGTGGCAGCTGCGGCGCGGGCTGCTCAACCCGGCCGAGGGGCCGTCCCCGGGGAGCCCCTGGTGGCGCGCGATGAACGAGCGCCTACTCCGCGACGGATGGGAGGCGCGCGCCCTGGCCTTCGGCCATCCCGGCGCGCCGAGCTCTCCGGCCGTCGCCGCGACGCTCGAGTTCATCCGGCGGCCCTCCGCCCAGCGTTGGTACCGGGCGCACAATGTGAGCGTCGTGAGCGCGTACCTGGAGAACCTGCACCTCGCCGCGCGCGAATCCCGCGTCGAACGTTTCTTCATCAACCTCGTGCTGATGCGAGTCCTCTACGCCCACGCCCTGGTCGCCTCCCCGCGCCTCGCGCTCGGCTGGCTGGCCGTCGCCGGCCGGCCGCTCGGCGACCCGCGGCTCGGCATGACCGGGATATTCCTGTCGCTTTCCCGGGTGCTGCCGGATCGCTACCCGCTCGGCGAGGACCTCGCACCCTACCTGCGGGCCGAGCACGGAGTAGGGCACCTGCTCGATGTCGGGGTCATCCAACCGCGACTCGAACTGCTCTACGACTGGTCCGCCCGCGAGCTGGCCATCCCCGGCCTGCGACGCCTGCTGGACGGCCAAACCCCTTGTTACGCATGGCCGGCACACGATCAGCAACCCTGGCGACTGCCCCCGTCCCGCCCGGCCCGGCTGGCACGCGCGCTGCTGCCCGCGACACGCCGCATGCCTTGATGCCGGGCGGGGTGGGCGGGTTGGATGGAAGGCATGCAACTTCCACAGGGGCTCGCCCGCTTCAACCGGCACGTCACCAACCCAATTCAACGGCTGTGGGCCGGCTGGGCGCCTTCGTTCGCCATCATCGAGCACGTCGGCCGCCGCTCCGGAAAGCCTTATCGCACACCGGTGAACGCGTTCAATGCCACCGTCGATGGCAAACCCGGCGTGGCGGTCCTGCTGAGCTACGGCCCCGACCGCGACTGGTTGAAGAACATCAAAGCCGCGGGGAGCGGGCGGATGCGCCGCCACGGCAAAAGCTTCGGCATCGCCGACCCGCAGGTGGTCACCAAGGCCGAGGCGGCCACGCACGTAACGAGCCGGGCGCGGCCGATCTTCTCCCGTATACCGTTCGAGCAAGCGGTGTTGTTCACCAAGACCGACTGACCCGGCCGCGCGCCCGGGCCGCGAAATACAGCGCGATCACCACCGCCCACGACAGCAGGCTGAGCCAGAGCTGGCTGCGCGCCGAGCGGTCGAACGCCATTTGCACCAGCACGGCGGTGATCCCGGCGAGCGTGAGGATCGACAGCACCGGGAAGAACCACATCTTGATCCGCAGCTTTTCGTTCGGCGTCCGGCGCCGCAGCACGATCTGCGACAGCGCGATCAACCAGTAGACGAACAGGATGACCGCGCCCGACGAGTTGAGCAGGAAGAGGAACACGGTGCCGGGCGCGATCCAGGCCATGAGGACGCAGCCGAAGCCGATCGCCGACGAGCACAGGATCGCGATGTGCGGGACGCCGCGCCGGCTGAGCCTGACCAGCCGGGCCGGGGCCTCGCGCCGGTCGGCGAGCACGAACAGCATGCGTGACGCCGTGTACAGGCCCGAGTTCAGGCAGGACAGCACCGCGGTCAGCACCACGGCGTTCATCACCTGATCCGCGCCGCGCAGGCCCATGTGTTTCAGCGCCGCGACGTACGGGGAGGCGCCCAACTCCACCGAATTCCACGGCAGGATCACCACGAGCAGGAAGACCGAGCCGACGAAGAAGATCCCGATGCGCGCCACCACCGACCTCGTCGCCCGCTGCACCGCCAGCTCGGGATCGCGGCTTTCGGCGGCGGCGACGGTGACGATCTCGGCGCCGACCATGGAGAAGATCACCACCACGATGGCCGCGAAGACCGCCGCGACGCCCTTCGGGAAGAACCCGCCGTGCGCCGTGAGGTTGGAGAAATCGGGGTGATGGCCGGGCAGCAGGCCCAGCACGAACACCGCGCCGACGGCGAGAAAGATCGCGATCGTGGCGACTTTGATTCCGGCGAACCAGAATTCGAATTCACCGAACGACGACACCGAGAACAGGTTCGTCGCGGTCATCAGCACCATCAGGCACAGCGAGAGCAGCCACAGCGGCGCGTGGAACCAGTACCCCAGGACCTTGCCGCCGGCGACCGCCTCGAACCCGACCACGATCACCCAGAAGTACCAGTACAGCCAGGCCACCGAGAACCCCGCCCAGCCGCCCAGGGCCTGCGCCGCGTAGTCGGCGAACGACCCCGTCGACGGGTTGGCGGCGGCCATCTCGCCCAGCATCCGCATCACCAGCACGATCAGCAGGCCGCACAGCGCGTACGTCAAAAACGCGGCGGGCCCGGTGTCCTTGATCACCACGCCCGACCCGACGAACAACCCGGCGCCGATCACGCCGCCCAGGGCGATCATGCTCAGCTGCCGCTGCGATAGCCCTTGGCGCAGTTGGGTGGTGCCGGCCACGGTTAACCACATCACATCGGCGGACGGGCCGCGACCGGTTGCCGCGCCGAGACTGCGCACAGATCGCGAATTTTGCGAAAATCACGCGCTCACCGCAGTCTCGATGAGACTGGTTGCGGCGCCCGGTCAGCTCACAGGTACAAATCCCGCTCGCGGATCCTGGCCGTAGCGATCACGCTGATGACGGCCGTGGCCACCAAATACCCGCACGCCAGCCACGGCGCCTTCCTGTCGGCGGCGATCAGCGCGGTCAGGATCATCGGGGTGACGCCGGAGGCGTACACGCCGGAGAACTGGTAGACGAACGACAGCCCGGTGTAGCGGGTGGCGGTGGGATACAGCGCCGAATACAGCGTGCCCTGCGCGCCGTAGAACAGCGCGTGCACGACACCGAACACGACGACCATCGCCAGCCCGAACAGCAGCAGATTCCTGGTGCCGAACAGCGCGAAGGCGGGGAACGCCAACAGGCCGTAGCACACCACGCCAACCAGATAAACCCGCCGCGGCCCGAACCGGTCGGTCAGGATTCCCGACACCGGCAGCAGCACCGCCATCAGCAGGGCGGCGACGGTCACAACGACCAGGACCGACACCTTGTTGAACCCCAACGCGCCGGTGGCGTAGCTGATCGCGAAGACACCCCAGGTGTTGAAGGCCGAGCCCTCGGCCCACCGCGACAGCAGCCCCAGCACCGTGTTGCGCCGGGATCGGGGTTCGCGGACGATCTCCCGGATGGGCACGGTGGACGTGGCCTCGAGGTCGGCCAGCTCGCGAAAGGCCGGCGTCTCCTCCACCCGCAACCGGACCACGATGCCGATCGCCACCAGCACCAGGCTAAGCAGGAACCCGATCCGCCAGCCGTAGGCCAGGAACCGGCTGGGGCCCAACGCGATCTGCAGAAACGCGAAAATGCCGGTGCCCAAAGCCAATCCGAGCGCCAGGCCGACCTGCGGAATGGCGCCGAAGCGGCCGCGGCGGTCCGCGGGGCTGTGCTCGACGGCGAGCAGCACCGCGCCGGCCCACTCGCCGCCGAGCGCGAACCCCTGCAGGATGCGCAGCGTCAGCAGCAGCACCGGCGCCCAGGCCCCGATCTGGGCGGCGGTCGGCAGGACCCCGATCAGCGCCGTGGCGACGCCCATGATCAGCATCGTCAGCGCCAGGCTGCGCTTGCGACCGATTCGGTCCCCGATGTGCCCGAACACCAGGCCACCGATCGGCCGCATCACGAACCCGACCGCGAACGTCGCGAATGCCAGAAGCGTTCCCACCAACGAGGTTTCGTTGGGGAAGAACACCTTGCTAAACACCAGGCCCGCCGCGGTCGCGTACAGGAAGAAGTCGTACCACTCCACGGTGGTGCCCAGCAGGCTGGCGGCGACCACGATGCGCAGCCGGCGGCGGCGTTCGGCGTCGGATTCCTCGTGGCCTTGCGGCGCCGCGACGCCCGCGTCGGGCAGCGTGGTTGCCATGGCCTACTGCGCGGACGCGATCGCGAACGGCGTCGACGGCGCCGGCTGTGATTGGCGATTGGGGTGCTGCCACAAGCCCTTTCGTTCGAGCAGCGGCAGGACACCCTCACCGAACCAGTACGCCTCTTCCAGGTGGGGATAGCCCGACAGGATGAAGTGGCTGATGCCCAGTCGCGAGTATTCGACCAGCCGTTCGGCCACCTCGGCGTGCGACCCGACCAGCGCGGTGCCCGCGCCGCCGCGCACCAGGCCCACCCCGGCCCACAGGTTGGGGCCGACCACGAGGCGGCCGCTGTCGCCGCCGTGCAGGTCCAGCATGCGCCGCTGGCCCTCGGACTCGCTGCGCGCCAAGCTGGCCTGCACCCGCTCGACGTCGGCCGGGTCGACCGCGGCGAGCAGCCGGTCGGCCTCGGCCCACGCCTGCTCGGAGGTGTCGCGGCTGATCACGTGGATCCGCAAGCCGTACTGCAGGATTCGCCCCGCGTCGGCCGCCCGCCCCCTGATCCAATCGAGCTTCTTGGCGACGGCCGCCCGCGGCTCGCCCCAGGTGAGGTAGACGTCGGAGTACTTGGCCGCGACCGGCCCCGCCGCGGCGGACGACCCGCCGAAGAACACCGCGGGGATCGGGTCGGGCGGGTTGTTCAGCTGCGCGCCGTCGATGCGGATGTGGTCCCCGGCGAAGGTAACCGGCTCCCGCGAGGTCCAGAGTTGGCGCACCACGTGCAGAAACTCGGCGGTGCGGGCATAGCGCGATTCCTTGTCCAGGAAATCCCCGTAGGCGCGCTGCTCGTGCGGTTCGCCGCCGGTGACGACGTTGAGCAGCAGCCGGCCGCCCGAGTGCCGCTGGAACGTCCCGGCCATCTGCGCGGCCAGGGTGGGGCTGAGCAGCCCGGGCCGGAACGCGACCAGGAACTTCAGCGTCTCGGTGCCCTCGATCAGCATCGCCGTCGTCAACCACGCGTCCTCGCACCACAATCCGGTCGGCGTGAGCACGGCCTCGAAGCCGTTGTCCTCGGCGGCCGCGCAGATCTGGTGCAGGTACCGCAACGTCGCGGGGCGGTCACCGTGCATCGCGGTGCCGTGCCCGCCCGCGACCAGGTTTCGCGAATCCCCGTACGTCGGCAGGAACCAATGAAACGCCAGGCTCATTCACCCTCCCTCGTGTCCAACCCCCGATGGTGCGGGACATCGGCGGGACGCGCGAGGGTTGAAAACTGCGAGATTGGATCCCGCGCCGACGCTATTGCGGGTTGCCGGTACGGGGGTCGAGGGCCAGCGCCGGTTGGGTGGGACCGGTGAAATCCAGCATCCCGGTGAGCGCGCCCGCGCGCTCGTCGAACGAGTGGTCGCCGATGCGGCCGGTGCTCCAGTTGTCCTCGATGAACCGCAGGATCGACGTCTGGTCGGTCAACGTGTGGTCGACGAAATTCGTTCTGGCGTAGGGGGATATCACCAGCAGCGGCAGCCGGGGGCCGTACCCGCAGCGGCCCTGGTACGCGGCGGGCGCGGCGGCGGGATCACCGCATCGGCCCGGACCGTTCAGCGCGTCCTCGGGTGTGGCCGAGGAGGTCACGATCGGCGAGGGTTTGTGATCGTACCAGCCGTCGGAGTCGTCATAGGCGACGACGATCGCCGTATCGCGCCATTGCGGGAGCCGCTGCAGGTGGTTGATCGTCTCGACGAGGAACCGCTGCTCGTCGAGCGGATCGGAGTAGCCGGCGTGCCCGTTTTGGTAGGCGGGCGGTTTGAGGAAGCTCACCGCCGGCAGGTGACCGCCGTCGGCGGCGGCCCAGAAATCGGACAGGTCGTATTGATGGTTGGCCTGGTCGCCGTGCCCGATCTGGTCGGTCGCGCTGGGCGGCAGGTGGTGCGGGTTGGCGGTGGACGGATAGTACTGGAACGGCTCGTGGTGCGGGACGTAGTCGGGCTTGGTGCCGAAGGGCAGCGCCCCGGTTTTGCCGGTCCCGCCGAGGGTTTCGCCGATGTTGTGGGTGGCGCCGCACTCGGCCGTGCCGTCGGGCCTGCGGTTGGTGGGCCGGAAGCCGCCCTGGAACCAGCCCCAGGTGACGCCCTTCGCGGTCAGCAGGTCGCCGATGTTCTTGTTGTCGGCGCTGAACTGCACCTGGTCGCGTGACGAGCAGTCGTCGCCGAGGGGTTGCGAGTCGTTGATCAGGGTGCCCTGGCCGTTGCCGGTGTCGTCGACCACCATGTGCGGCGGGAACGGCTGGCCGCCCGGCATGAATTTCTTTGTCACCCCGTGTGTTTGGCCCGAGACGAGGTTGATGTGGCCGGGTGACGACGGGCCGAAGGTGGTGTTGTAGAAGTTGTCGCTCATCGAGTAGTGCTGCGCGTAGTTCCATAGCGCGGTCACCGTGTTGCCGTCGTAGTAGCCCATCACCAGGCCGGGGGCGTTGAATGACGGCGCCGGGCACGGGTCGCCCTCGGTGTGCTCGACGAACCGATCCATCGCGCCGCCGTTGAAGGCCAGTTGTTCGGCCTGGTATTCGTGGTCCTGATCGCAGGTCACGATCTGACCCGGCCCGCCCAATCGCATCGGCTGCACCGAATTGGGGTTGTGCGTCAACAACTCTGGGGTCAAGCCGTCCACCGCGGGGGTGGCCGGCTTGGCGGTGAGCGGTTGGCCGTCGACGCCCGCCGCGCGGGGATACGTGCCGAAGTAGTGGTCGAACGAGACGTTCTCCTCGAAGATCACCACCAGGTGGTGGATCGGCGTCGCGGTCGCCGGCTCCGCGCTCGGGCTCGTGGGTCGATGCCCGCACGCGGCGACGAGGACGAGTGCCGCCAGCACCGCGGCGAAACGCTGCCATCGGGTGAACGGCGCCTCAACACCGGGCGTACGGACCATCAAAGATCTCCTCTTCGTGACCAACAGATCACGCCAGATCACGCAATGCTTCCAATACGGCGTGGCTCGGCCGGGAATGTCGGCTGGGCGCGGCATCATTGCGATCATGCCTGACCTGACACGCCGGGCGGTGCTCCGGATGGGTGCCGGCGCAAGCCTCGGGGCCGCCGGCGTGTTCGCCTTGAGCGCCCTGCTGGATCCGATCAAGCCGCAAGCGGCGCCCGCGCCGTACGAGCCGTCGGCCGCCAGCAGCAACCTGCCGAACAGACTGACCGGTTCCTTCGTCTCGGCGGCCCGCGGCGGCGTCAAGACCAACTGGGTGATCGCCCTGCCTCCCGGGCAAAAGGCCGAAGCCGGAGCCCTGCGTCCGGTCATCGCGCTGCACGGCAAGGACGGCGACGCCAACATGATGCTCGACTGCGGTGTCGAGAAAGCGCTGGCGCAGTTGGTCAAGGAAGGCAAGCCGGCGTTCGCGGTGGTGGGTGTCGACGGCGGCGCCAACAGTTACTGGCACCGCAGGGCCTCGGGCGAGGATCCCGGCGCGATGGTGCTCGAGGAGCTGCTGCCCATGCTGTCGTCGATGGGTTTCGACACCTCCCGGGTGGCTTTCATGGGGTGGTCGATGGGCGGCTACGGGGCGCTGCACCTGGGCGCCAAGCTGGGGCCGGCGCGCACGGCCGGGATCTGCGCGGTCAGCCCGGCGCTGTACACCTCCTTCACCGGCAGCGAGGAGGGAGCCTTCGACAGCTACGACGACTGGGTGCAGAACAGCGTCCTGGGTGTGCCGGCGCTGAACTCGATTCCGCTGCGCGTGGACTGCGGCACCTTCGACCGCTTCTATTTCGCCACAAGACAATTCGTCGCCCAGCTGAAGACCAAGCCGGCGGGCAGCTTCTCGCTGGGCGGACACGACATCGGTTACTGGCGCACGCAGTTGCCCGGTGAACTGGCCTGGATGGCGACCTAGCCCACGCACATGACAGTCCGGCAGGAAGTGCTCGCCAGCGGCCCACGTCGAGTGGAGCGGCGGAGTTCACGGAAGGGATTCCGGCCCGACATCGAGGGGTTGCGCGCGGTCGCGGTCATCGCCGTCGTCCTCTACCACGCGGGCATCCCGGGCGTCACCGGCGGCTACATCGGTGTCGACGTCTTCTTCGTCATCTCCGGCTTCCTCATCACCGGCCTGCTGTGGCGCGAGGTCACCACCACCGACACCGTCCGGCTGGGCCGCTTCTACGGCGCGCGCGCCCGGCGCCTGCTGCCCGCCGCCGCCACCGTCGGCGTCGTCACCGCCGCGGCGGCGGCCGCGGTGCTCCCACCCCTGCAGGCGCGCAGCGTCTTCCTCGACGGCATCGCCAGCGCCCTGTACGTCGGCAACTACCGGTTCGCCCGCCAGGGCACCGACTACCTGTCCTCCGACGCCCCCTCGCCGTTCCAGCACTACTGGTCGCTGGGCGTCGAGGAGCAGTTCTATCTGGTGTGGCCGGTGCTCATCATTGGCACCGCGTGGCTGGTCCGCCGCGTGAAAGGCGGTGCCGGCAAGAGGGCGACGCCCTATGCGGTGGTGCTCGCGGTGGTGGGCGCCGCGTCGCTCGCGGCGGGCGTGGTGTGGACCCGCACGTCGCCCGCCTTCGCGTTCTTCTCGTTGCCGACCCGCGCCTGGGAACTGGCGGCGGGCGGCCTGGTGGCCCTGTCGATCCCGGTGTGGCGCAGGCTGCCCCTGCTGCCCGCGTCCATCGCGGGGTGGGGCGGCCTGGGGCTGATCGCGCTCACCTGCACCCAGCTGGGTCCGGGCACCCCCTACCCCGGCACCGCCGCGCTGCTGCCCGTGCTGGGCACCGCGCTGGTGATCGGCGCGGGTTGTGTGACGGGTGGGCTGGGCGCCGGGCGCCTGCTGTGCAAGCCGGCGATGCGGGCGATCGGCCGGGTCTCCTACTCCTGGTACCTGTGGCACTGGCCGGTGCTGTTGCTCATGCCGCCGCTGCTGGGCGAGCCCGCCGGGCTGCCGGCCCGGCTGACCGCGACCGCCGTGTCGGCGGGCCTGGCCGTGATCACGCTGCATCTGGTGGAGGACCCCGGCCGGTTCGCCGCCGCCCTTCGCCAATCGGCGAAGGCCAGCCTCGCGGTGGCCGGCGCCGCCAGCGCGGCGGCGGCCTGCGCGTGCGTGCTGTTGCTGACGTTGACGCCGGTGCCGGCGGGTCACGGGGTGGCGGCGCCGAAGGCCAACATCGTCGCGGTGCCCCCATCCGGCGTCGCCGCCGTCAGCGCGACCGAAGCGGCGCTGCGCCAGGCCTTCGCGCAGGTGCGCGACGCCGTCGCGGCGTCCGCGGCGCTGCGCGCCGTCCCGTCCAACCTCGACCCGCCGCTTGCCAAGGCGCCCGCCGACAAGGCCGCCGTCTTCGTGAACGGGTGCGTGCGATCGTGGCGCGACGTGGGCCAAAGCGAGTGCGCGACGGGCGATTTGGCGTCGCCGACGACGGTGGCCCTGGTCGGCGACTCGCACGCCGCGATGTGGGAGCCGGCCTTCCAGCGGGTCGCCGAGCAGCGGCACTGGCGGCTGGAGGCGCTGGCCAAGGTCACCTGCCCGCTGCAGGAACTTCACATCACCAGCCCGTATCTCGGCCGCGAGTACACCGAATGCGTCCAGTGGCGCGGCCAGATCATGGACCGGCTGAAGGCCGAGCGCCCGCGGCTGATCGTGCTGGACATGAGCCGGCGCTACGGGGCGGATTTCGGTTTCACCTCATACGACCCCGCCTGGATCGACACCCTGGGGCGCACGGTCGAACAGTTGCGGAGCACCGGCGCGAGCGTCCTGGTACTTGGGCCAGCCCCGGATCCGCACGGGCAGGTGCCGGCCTGCCTGTCGGGTCACCTCGACAACGCCGCCGCGTGCGCGCCGGCCCGATCGGACGCGCTCGACGAGGACGGCATGGGCGCCGAGCGGGCGGCGACCACCGTGGCCGGCGGGCAGTACGCCGACCTGACCGACCTGTTCTGCGCCGTCGACCGCTGCCCCGTGATCGTCGGCAACACCCTGGTTTTCCGGGACGACAACCACATCACGACCGAATACGCGCAACTGCTGACACCGGTGATCGGTGCGCTCGCGGACCGCGCCCTGGCGGACGGCTGACGCGTAATGAACTTCTCGCCATGCACGAACGTCATATCAGTGAAAGGTGTTTGGAGGTTTTCAAGATGACTCCGCTGCTGCTGATCTGCATTGCGGCCATCGCGCCCGTCGCGGGCGTCGGGCTCATGCAGTTGCAAACGCGCCTGGAGCAATGGGACTACGAGCGCCACGCGGAAGATTAGCCTAAAGCCTTGCGCGCCTAAGGCTTTGGCTGCTCACCGCGACGTCATCGAGACAGCTGCATGCCGATCAGCGGCGCGATCTTGTCCGCCAGATACTGATGCCCCGCGTCGTTGGGGTGCACACCGTCCGGGCCGATCAGGTCGGGCCTGTCGACGAACCAGCGATCACCGATCGGATCGACAAACGCCGCGCCGGCAGCCCGCGCCGCGCCGTTGAGCACGTCGCGAATCTCGAGGACGGAATCGGGCACGTCGGCGGTCGGCCACGGCGGCCCGATCACCAGCAGCCTGGCGGACGGCGACAGGCGCCGCGCCAGAGCGAAGGTGTCCCGCACCTTTCCGGCCAGCAGCTCGGGGTCCTCGGGATGGAAGCCCTGGTCGTTGCGGGAGCCGAAGAACACCACCAGGGCATCCTCGGGCTTGACCGCCCTCCCGGTCAGGTCCTCGAAGATGCTGCCGTGGTCGCCGCGCACCCCATAGCCGGCCCTGCCCTCGGCCGACACGTCCGGCACGATCCGCACGCCGCGCTGGGCCAGCGTGTGCCAGGCCAGCGCGGTCCACGAATTGGGGCCGAGGCCGCCCTCGTCGGTCCCGGTGGTATAGGAGTCGCCGACGACGGCCACGTGGTTCAGCCGGGAATCCAGGGTCAGCGTCTGGTAGGCCCGAACCCGTGCCGGGCCCGCGAGGACGACGCCCGCCACCAGGGCGAGGCCGAGCACGAGCGTCGCCAGGCGACTCATGGCTACCTCCCCCCGGAAGCTGTATCGTCGTGCGCCGCATACCGAATCAACGGAATCGTACGAGGAAACGGCGCGAACTGGGCGTCAATCCGCGCAAATGGCGGCTGGTCGCTATCGCCATGGTATCGACGGGTTGCGGGCGCGACCGGATCCGCGCGCCGAGGTAAATCTCACACCGCGCGCGCCGAAATCGCTTCCCGCGCATCCTCGATCGGTCGAACCTTGGCGCTCACCGGTTCGCTGGGCTCGGTCTTCGCGGCCGCGGGCCGGACGTCGACCATCCTGCGCATCCAGCGGCGCGCGGGCTCTTCGACAAAGTGATACAGCAGGATTGACATACCCACGGCGATCGCAAGCAGGCCCACGACATTCCATTTCCACGGGTTGTCCTGCGGCGTGAGCTCGAACTCTTCGACCGCCCATCCCCAAGCGGTGTGCACCAACTCGTGGACCATGTACAGGCAGAACGAGATCTGTCCGCCGTACACCATGACCCGGGTGGACAGGATCCTCGGCAGTCCCCCCACGCCGATCGCCAGCGCGATCACCAGCGGAACGAACAGCATGTCGACCACCCCGCCGCTGTCGTTCTCCACGACGCCGGGGATCGGATGCGCGCTGAACCAGTACAGGACGCCCACCATGGCGGCCAGCAGAAGCAGGGACACGTACCCGGCGACGCGGCGGCCGCGACTGGTCAGCCGCAACCTGCGCACGGCGGCACAGGCCAGGGCGCCCGCGACGAACTGGGTCACGATCCGCGGCAGCCAGCTCCACGGCGTGTAGAAGTGGCCACTGGCCAGCAGCATCACCACCGGCGGCAACGACGCCGCGAACGCCAACACCATCAAGCTGCGCGCCCTGGTCGCCTGCTTCATCCGCAGGATCACCAGCACCAGCACGCCGAAGAGCAAGTAGGCCAGCCACTCCGCACTGATCGACCAGGCCGGCCCGTCCCAGCTGGAGTCGTCGAAGAACGGCTGGAACCACAGCTGCACGAGCAGGACCTGGCGCACGTAGCTGATCGCGGTGAGCTGGGCGGCGTCGGGCGACGGCACGTGCCCGACGTGCAGGGTGAAAATCACCCACAGTGCGGCCAGGTGCATCGTGACCAGGTACACCGGCCACACCCGGGCCAGTCGCAGCCACAGGAAGTGCAGGGTCGCCCGCGTCGACCACGACCTGCCCATGCGGTCGAGGTAGTTCCAGGTCAGCACGAACCCGCTGAGGATGAAGAAGAGGTCGACGCCCTGGGCCCCGCAGTTGAGCACGGGTGCTAGGGCGTCGCGCAGGTCGGGCGACGCGTCGCCCAGCATCGGGCGGAAGTGAAACAGCACCACCCACACCGCGGCGACGATGCGGAGTCCCGTCAGGGCCTTGATCTCTCCCCGGATCTCTGCGCCGCGCACGTTGTTCTTTCCGCCTGGACTCTCGCTGTTTCGTATCCGTTGGGTACCGGCTGACCGGGCGATGTCGAGCCCCCCGACCGGCAACCGGCAGCCTTCGAAGCGTAACAGCGCGAGCGCGCCGATCGCGTGATGGGCCGTGGCGTGGCACCGGTTTCGCCGGGCGGCCCACGTCGGCCCGCGCAAGCCGTCGGCATTGCTTCAGCCCAGGCCAGAACCCCCGAAAGTGGCTTCTTAGCAAAGAGTTAGGACCGGCTTTCGGTCCCCTTAGATTTAACGGGCACCGTTAGGAGGACAGGTTCGAAGGAATGGGGCGCTCATGACGATCACCAATGTCGCGACTCGGCACGGTTACGGCACCTTCGATTGCGGCGCGGCACAGATTCGCGCCCACTGCCGTCACCTGGCGACCGTGGTGACCGTCCGCGGCGGCATCGACCCCGCCAACGTCGACCGGGTCAGCGAATACCTTTGGCGGTTCACCCTCGGGAGCAACCCCGTGGTGCTCGACCTGAGCGAACTGAGCCATTTTGCTGCGGCCGGCGTCGCACTGGTGCACCGGTTCGACGAGGACTGCCGCGCCGCCGGCGTCGAGTGGACGTTGGTCGCGAGCCCCGCGATCACCGCACTGCTGGGCGACCGGGGCGACTTTCCGATCGCGCGGTCGGTGCACGAGGCGCTGCGCACCCTCGCCGAGGCCATCGTCAGCCGCCGTCAGCTCGTGCTGCCGCTCATCAAGAAGACGGCCTAGTTCTTCTCGAGGTTCTTAGCGCCGCCGCAGCCGCGCGATGCCCAGCACCGCCAGCACACCCGCGGTCGTCACCAGCACCATGGCCAGCAACAGCAGCTGGGGGTTGTACACCAGCGACGTGGTGAACGGCTGGCCGTCCGCGATGGGCGCGACACGGACCGTGTGACGCGCGTGCACCCAGGCCACCCCCGCGCCCGCCAGCGCCGCGCAGGCCAGGGTCAGTAAGAGCAGCGCCCGGAAGGTGCCGTAGCGGGCGGTCACGACGTCGGCCCGCCCTCGAAATCGTCGTCGGCGACATCGGATCCGGCGGGCTCCACCCGTTCCTGGACCAGCGGGGTCAGCGCCGCCCGAAGGTGGCGATGGCGGCGTGCCCAGGCCTGGGCGGTGCGATCGTTGGTGAGCTTGAGGCCGATCCCGATCCGGCCGCGCGGCACCCCCACCAATTCGCCGAGCGCCCGCGCGGACTGCCACCTCGCCAGCTCCTTGCCGGAGGCCTGGTGATGCTCGGGCGCCGGGTAGACCTTGAGGATCTCCCGCACCAGGATGGTCTCGGTGCCCTGCCGTAGGGCGTCCTCGGTGAGCTCGACGGAGACGTGGATCCGCGCCGCCTTCACCTGCAGCCCCACGAACGCCGACACCAGCACCAAAAAGATCGCCGGGACGACCAGCGACACTTTCGCGCCGCTCCAGATCTCGATCAGGACCATCGCGCCGGCCGACGCGGGGCCCAGCGCCACCCACCACCAGCTCGCGCCGGGCTCGTAGAACAGCGGTTGTGGCTCGTCGCCGCCCGCCCTGGTCTCCGATGTCAAAGCGCGCCCCGTCTCACGAAAGCCACCCCGCCGCGTCCGCGGCCCAGTAGGTGAGCACGATATCGGCACCGGCGCGCCGGACGCTCGTCAGCGACTCCAGCGCGGCGGCGCGTTCGTCGATCCAGCCGTTGGCGGCCGCCGCGCAGATCATCGCGTATTCCCCCGACACCTGGTAGGCGGCCACCGGTACCGGTGAGATCGAGGCCGCCGCGGACACCACATCCAGGTAGCCCATCGCGGGCTTGACCATCAGGATGTCGGCGCCCTCGTCGAGGTCCAGCCGGATCTCGCGCAGCGCCTCGCGGAAGTTGCCCGACTCCTGCTGGTAGGTGCGCCGGTCCCCGGACAGGCTGGAGCTCACCGCTTCCCGGAAGGGGCCGTAGAACGCCGAGGCGAACTTCGCCGCGTAGGCCAGGATCACCACGTCGGCGTAGCCCGCGGCGTCCAGGCCGTCGCGGATCGCGGCCACCTGGCCGTCCATCATCCCGCTCGGCCCGACCACGTGGGCTCCCGATTCCGCTTGTGCCACAGCCAGTTTGACGTAGCGAGCCAGGGTGGCGTCGTTGTCCACCCGGCCGCGCGCGTCCAGGACCCCGCAGTGCCCGTGATCGGTGAACTCGTCCAGGCAGGTGTCGGCCATCAGCACGGTGGCGTCGCCGAGGTCCTTGGCCAGGTCGCGCAGCGCGACGTTGAGGATGCCGTCGGGGTCGGTGCCGGCTGAGCCGGTCGGGTCCTTGTCCTGCTCGCGGGGCACGCCGAACAGCATCAGCCCGCCCACCCCCGCGGCGACGGCGGCTTCCGCAGCCGCGCGCAGCGAATCCCGGTCGTGCTGAACCACGTTCGGCATCGACGCGATCGGCCGCGGTTCGTCGATCCCGTCCGCGACGAACATCGGCAGCACCAAATGCCTTGGCTCCAGGGACGTTTGCGCCACCAGGCGACGCAACGCGGGGGTCGAGCGGAGCCGGCGCGGACGCTGCCGCGGGTACGCCATGCTCATCGGCCTCCGCGAGCGTGCGGAGAATGCCAGTCCAGACGGCGTGTCGGCGTACAAACACGCACGCTCGCCTGGCCCTGACCGGCGATCGCCACTACCGCCTGCGGCTCTTCTTGCGCGGCGGTGGCAGCGCGCCCTCGGCGCGCAACCGCGCGGCATGTTCGGCCAGGGCGTCGACCAGGGGGCCGACGGCGGCGGTGTCGGGCTGGACGTCGACCCGCAGGCCGAACTCGGCGGCGGTCTCGGCCGTCTTAGGCCCGATGCAGGCGATGATCGTCCGGGCGTGCGGCTTGCCGGCGATGCCGACCAGGTTGCGCACCGTCGAGCTGGAGGTGAAGCACACCGCGTCGAAGCCGCCCGTCTTGATCATTTCGCGGGTGGCCGCCGGCGGCGGCGCGGCGCGCACCGTCCGGTACGCCGTCACGTCCTCGATCTCCCAGCCGCGCTCGCGCAGGCCCTCGGCCAGCGTCTCGGTGGCGATGTCGGCCCGCGGCAGCAGGACACGGTTCACCGGGTCGAAAATGCTGTCGTAGGGCGGGAAGTCGTCGAGCAAACCGAGCGAGGACTGCTCACCGGCCGGCACCAACTCGGGGCTGATCCCGAAGGCGCGCACCCGGTCGGCCGTCGACTCGCCGACGCAGGCGATCTTCACGCCGGAGAATGCGCGGGCGTCCAGGCCGAACTCGCCGAACTTCTCCCACACCGCGCGCACCGCGTTGGTGGAGGTGAACACCACCCACTGGAAGCGGCCGTCGACCAGGCCCTTGACCGCCCGCTCCATCTGGGCGGGGCTGCGCGGCGGCTCGACGGCGATGGTCGGCACCTCGACCGGCAGCGCGCCATAGGAGGTCAGCCGCTCGCTCATCTCGCCGGCCTGGTCCTTGGTGCGGGGCACCAGCACGGTCCAGCCGTACAGCGCGCGGCTTTCCCACCAGTTCAGCTTCGCCCGGCTGGCCACGGTCTTGCCGATGGTCACCACGAGCGGCCCGGTCAGCGGGCCGGCCGGGTCGCTGCCGCCCAGGACGGCCGGATCGGTCAGGCCGCTCAGGGTGGTCTCGACCGAACGCTGCTGGCAGGTGGTGCCCTGCGCGGTCACCACGCAGGGGGTGGCCTCGGCCAGCTCGTGCTCGATCAGGGCGCGGGCCGCGTCGGCCAGGTGCGACGCGGTGGCCTGCAGGATCAGCGGGCCGGGCGCCGCGGCCAGCGCATCCCAGTCCACGTCACCGCGCACGTCGGCGACAGTGTGCGACGAGCCCAGCGGCAGGCCGGCGTAGGTCGGGACGGCGCTGGTGGCGGCCAGGCCGGGCACGATCTCGAGGTGCAGGTGGCTGCGCGCGACGGCGTTCACCTCGGTGATGACGGCGTCGAGCGTCAGCGGGTCGCCGGCCACCAGCCGCACCACGTCGACGCCGGCGCGGGCCTCGGCGACCAGCGTCTTGGCCACCTCCGCCGGTTCGCCCAGCGCCGGACGCACATCGGGCCCGGCGGAGATCACCGCGGGCGCCGCCGCTTGGGCCTGGTCATCGGTGGCGCCTTGGCTATCGCCTTCGGCGGCCGGGCTCGCCGGCGCCGGCCCGGAGACCGGCGGCAGGTCCTTGCCGATCAGCGCGAGCACGGGTTCGGGCACGTCCGGGTCGGTGAACACCAGGGCGGCGTTGGCCAGCACCGCGGCGGCCCGCGTCGTCAACAGTCCCGGGTCGCCGGGGCCGGAGCCCACGAACGTGATGTGGCCCGGTCTCGGCTTACGCCCTCGCGTCGTCATTGTCGCTCCCAAGTGACTCTCTTCAGTTTCCTTGCGCGGGGTCTTGCCGCGCCCCCCCAATCAGCTCCCGCGCGCCCAGCTCGAACAGCTCCGCGGCGACCGAAAGCCCCAGCTCTCGTGCCCGGTCGGGAGTGCCGACGCCGGACGCTCGGATCACATCCGACCCGTCCAGCGCCGCCACACAGCCGCGCAACGACAGCTCTTCGAAGACCCGGCCGTCCTCATCGATGGACTCGACCACCTCGGCGATCGCGCCCACCGGTGCGGAGCAACCCGCCTCCAGTTCGGCCAGCAGGGCTCGCTCCGCGGTGACCGCCGCGCGCGTGTCGGCGTCGTCCAGCTCCGCCAGCACCGCCGCCAACTCGTCACCGGCGCGGCATTCGACGGCGAGCGCGCCCTGAGCCGGTGCTGGCAACATCTGCACCGGCTCTAGCGTCTCGGTGACATCGTCGAGGCGGCCCAGCCGGGCGAGACCGGCCCGGGCCACCACGATCGCGTCAAGATCACCACTGCTTACCCTGTTCAACCTGGTATCTAGGTTGCCTCGTAGGGGGCGGATTTCCAAACCGAGACCCAATGCTCTAAGCTGTGCGGCCCGCCGCGGCGACGAGGTGCCCACCAGCGAGCCCGCCGGCAACTCCCCCAGCACCAACCCGTCCCGGGCGACGAGCGCGTCGCGGGGGTCGTTGCGCGGCGGGATCGCCGCGATGGTGAACCTCGGGTCGTCGGCGGTGGGCAAATCCTTGTGCGAATGCACCGCGGCGTCGACGCGGCCGTCGTCGATGGCCTCCCGCAGCGCGGTGGTGAACGCCCCCACGCCGAGGCTCTGGATGGGCGCCGACGACCGGTCACCCGCGGTCGAGATGGTCACCAGTTCCGCGGGGTGGCCGTTGGCGATCAAGGCGTCCCTGACGACGCCGGCCTGGGTGGTGGCCAACAGGCTGCCCCGCGTGCCTATCCGGATCACGTGCGCCAATCGGCTACTCGGCGGACTGTGTGCCGGCGTCGAAACCGCTTGGCAGCACCGGCAATTCGCCGGCAGCGACGGCATCCACAGCGGTCTGGTCGAGTTCGAACAGTTCGCGCAGCGCCTCGGCGTAGCTGTCGCCGCCGGGGGCGCTGGCGAGCTGCTTGATCCGCACGGTCGGGGCGTGCAGCAGCTTGTCCACGACGCGCCGCACGGTGCGGGCCACCTCCTCGCGATGGGCGCTTTCCAGGCCGGGCAGCCGGTTGTCGAGGCGCAGCAGTTCGGCTTCGACGACGTCGGCGGCGCGCTGGCGCAGCGCCGTCACCGTCGGGGTGACCTCGGCCATCCGCTGTCCGGCCAGGTAGGTGGCGACTTCGGCCGCCACGATGTGGCGCGCGGCGTCGACGTCGGAGGCCGCGGCATGCGCCGACGGCTCGTGCTGCACGCGTTCCACGTCGACGACCCAGACGCCGGGCAGCCCGGCCACCGCCGGATCGACGTCGCGCGGCATGCCCAGGTCACAGATCACCAGGGGATGGGTGGTCTCGTCCCGGCGGGCGGTGGCCAGGGCGTGGTGCACGTCGGCCAGCGACACCACGGGGCTGACCGCGCCCGTGCAGCTGACCACGACGTCGGCGTCCGCGAGCGCGTCGGCCAGCCGGTCGAGGGTCAGCGCCTCGGCGCGCACCCCGGACTCGCGGATCTTGCGGGCCAGCCGCTGCCCCCGGGAGGCCGAGCGGTTGAGCACCAGAACATGGTCGATGCCGGCCCGGGTGAGGTGGGCGGCCGACAGCGCGCCCATCGCCCCGGCGCCGATGACCGCGGCGGTCTTGCCCGCCAGCCCGCCCAGCCTGCGTTCGGCCATGGCGAGCGCGACCGACACCACCGAGGCGCCGGCGGCGTCGATGGCGGTTTCGGAATGCACCCGCTTGCCCACCGACAGCGCCCGCTGGGCCAGCTCGTGCAGCACCCGGCCGACGGTGCGGTTGGCCTCGGCGGCGGCGTAGGCGCGACGCACCTGGCCCAGCACCTGCTGCTCGCCGATCACCGCCGAATCCAGGCCGCTGGCGACGGCAAAGAGGTGTTCGACGGCGGCCTCGCTGTAGCGCACGTAGGCGTACTTGGTCAGGTCACCCATCGACATGCCGGAGTGTTCCGACAGCACCTGCCCGACCACCGCCAACCCGCCGTGGAACGCGTCGACGACGGCGTAGACCTCGACGCGGTTGCATGTCGAGAGCACCATCGCCTCGGTCACCAGCGGCGACTGCAACACCCGATCGACGATCTTGACCTGATCGGCCTCGTCGATGCTGAGTTGTTCCAGGACGGAGACCGGCGCACTACGGTGCGAAACCCCGAAGAGCAAGACGCTCACGGCAGCATCACCTGGCCAGCTCCCTTGCTTCCTCCAGTAACTGAACTGGTGTCCACGGTAAACGTTAATCAGCTGGGCTACCAAATGAATGGTCGCCGGGCTACCCAGCCAGATCGGCCCGCAGCCGGGGCTCGTCGACCTCCCAATAGCTGTGCTCGCGCCCGTCCAGCAGGATCACCGGCAGGCGGTCGCCGAACTCCGCGCGCAACGCCGGGTTGCCCGCCGCCGCGGCGTCGTCGACGTCGGTCGTGGCCAGCTCGAACCCGAGCTCGCCCGCCAGTTCCGCCAGCCGCGCGTGCACCCGCTCACAGATGGTGCAGCCGTCGCGGGTGAGCAACTCCACACGTCGCGAGGTCATGGCCACCAGTGTGCCTAGTGAATTGTGGGGCCGCGACGCAGCGGTTACGTTGCCGCTGTGGCCGCTGACGAGACGCTGAGCGTCGACCCGCAGGCGATGCGGGGGTTCGCCGAAGCTTTGGCGAGCCGCGCCGAGGATCTCAAAAGCCAGCTGGCCGACCTCGACAATCAGGTGGGCGAGATGCTGGGCGGCTGGCGCGGAGCATCGGGCAGCGCGTACGCCTCGGCGTGGGAGCTGTGGCACCGCGGCGCGGGCGAGGTGGAGGTGGGCTTGTCGATGCTGGCGCGGTTGGTGGCCCAGGCCGGCGGGCTGTATCAGGCCAACGAGGCCGCCTCCGCGCAGGAGATGCGCGAGGTGGGCCGTGGCTGAGGCATTTCGGGTCGACCCGCAAGGGTTGGCCGACGCGGTGCAACGAATGACGGAGTTTCAGCGCTATGCCGAACACACGCTCGGCGAAATCGATGCTCTGGTAAGCAATCTGCATTCGACTTGGACGGGACGCGGCGCCGAGGCGCACGCCGAGGCGCATCGGCACTGGGCTCGCGGCGAGGAGATGATGCGCGAGGCGCTGGCCCAGCTGCGCACCGCGGGCGCCACCGCGCACCGCAACTACACCGGCGCCATGTCAACGAATTTGGGCATGTGGCCCTGACCTGACCGCGCCCCCATCCAGCTCAGGCGCAGAAAGCCGCCCCTGGCATCCGCCGGATAGGGTTGATAGCGGTCGCCCCCGGATAGCGGGCGACACCGCGATCTAGGAGGTTTGGCGATGACTTCCTCTGAGTCCGGCGGCGCCGAGCACACCGGCCGCGCCGACCTGGATTCGCTGGTCGACAACGCGAGCGCCGAGCGCGCGCTGGAGGACCTGCAGGCCGCGAGCGCCGCCGACGAGGGCCGTCCGCAGCCGCCGATCGACCTGACCGCGGCCGCGTTCTTCGACGTGGACAACACCCTGGTCCAGGGCTCGTCGGCCGTACATTTCGGCCGCGGGCTGGCCGCCCGCAACTACTTCACCTACCGCGATGTGCTCGGATTCATCTACGCGCAGGCCAAGTTTCAGTGGCTGGGCAAGGAGAACAGCAACGACGTCGCCGCCGGCCGGCGCAAGGCGCTCGCCTTCATCGAGGGCCGCTCCGTCGAACAGCTGGTCGCCCTGGGCGAGGAGATCTACGACGAGATCATCGCCGACAAGATCTGGCCGGGCACCCGCGAGCTCACCCAGATGCACCTCGACGCCGGCCAGCAGGTGTGGCTGATCACGGCGACGCCGTACGAGCTCGCGGCCACCATCGCCCGGCGGCTCGGCCTGACCGGCGCGCTGGGGACCGTCGCCGAATCGGTCGACGGCGTCTTCACCGGCCGGCTGGTCGGTGAAATCCTGCACGGCCCGGGCAAGGCCCACGCCGTGCGCTCGCTGGCGATCCGCGAGGGCCTCAACCTCAAGCGCTGCACCGCGTATTCGGACAGCTACAACGACGTGCCGATGCTGTCGCTGGTGGGCACCGCCGTGGCGATCAATCCCGATGCACGGCTGCGGGCCCTGGCCCGCGAACGGGGCTGGGAGATCCGCGACTTCCGGACCGCTCGCAAGGCGGCCCGGATCGGGGTGCCGTCGGCACTGGCCCTGGGCGCGGCCGGCGGCGCGCTGGCGGCAGTGGCATCCCGACGCCAATCGCGCTGATAGGCTGCGCCGCTAGATGTAATCGAGCGGAGAGCAAGCGGCATGTCAGTACTCCCCCAAGGCACCCAAGACCTCATCGGTAGCCATTACCGGGCACCGGACTACTTCGAGGTCGGACGCGAGAAGGTCCGCGAGTTCGCGGCCGCGGTGCAGGACGACCACCCGACGCACTTCAGCGAGACGGACGCGGCGAATGCCGGTTACGACGCACTGGTGGCACCCCTGACCTTCCTGGCCGTTGCGGGACGCCGTGTGCAGCTGGAGATCTTCACCAAGTTCGACATCCCGATCAACATCGCGCGGGTCATGCACCGCGACCAGAAGTTTCGGTTTCACCGCCCGATCCTTGCGAACGACAGGCTGTATTTCGACACCTACTTGGACTCGGTGATCGAATCGCACGGCGCCGTCGTCGTCGAGATCCGCAGCGAAGTCACAGACGCCACCGGTAATCCCGTCGTCACTAGCATCGTTACGATGCTGGGGGAAGCCTCACACGAAGACGCGCGCGCTGAAGAAACCGTCGCCGCGGTCGCATCCATATCAGCCGGAAAGTAGGGTCGATTCCCATGTCACAGGATGAATCGCGTGGCACACAGCTGAAGCCGCCGGTCGAAGCAGTCCGATCCCACTACGACAAATCCAACGAGTTCTTCAAGCTTTGGCTTGACCCGTCGATGACCTACAGCTGCGCCTATTTCGACGAGAACCCTGACCCCAAGAACCTGACCAAGACGCTCGAAGAGGCGCAGTACGCCAAGCGCAAGCTCGCGCTGGACAAGCTCAACCTCGAGCCCGGCATGACGCTGCTCGACATCGGCTGCGGCTGGGGATCCACCATGCGCCACGCGGTCGCCGAGTACGACGTCAACGTGATCGGGTTGACGCTGAGCGAAAACCAGTACGCCCACGACAAGGCCAAGTTCGAGGAGATGGACAGCCCGCGCCGCAAGGAGGTGCGCATCCAGGGCTGGGAGGAATTCGACGAGCCGGTGGACCGCATCGTGTCACTGGGCGCCTTCGAGCACTTCGCCGACGGCGCCGGTGACGCCGGATTCGAGCGCTACGACACGTTTTTCAAGAAGTTCTACAGCCTGACGCCCGACGACGGCCGGATGCTGCTGCACACGATCATCGTGCCCAGCCCCGAGGAGGCCAAGGAGCTCGGCCTGACGGCGCCGATGAGCCTGCTGCGCTTCATCAGGTTCATCCTGACCGAGATCTTCCCGGGCGGCCGGCTGCCGCAGATCCCGCAGATCGACCACTACTCGTCCAATGCGGGCTGGAAGGTCGAGCGCTACCACCGGATCGGCAAGAACTACGTGCCCACCCTGAACACCTGGGCCGATGCGCTCGAGGCACACAAAGAAGAGGCCATTGCCCTGAAGGGGCAGGAGACCTACGACATCTACATGCATTACCTGAGGGGCTGCTCGGACCTGTTCCGCGACCACTACACGGACGTCTGCCAGTTCACCCTGGTCAAGTAAGCCGCGACGGGCGCTAGCCGAAGAAGATGTTGCGGCGGCCGGCGAGTAGGCGGTACAGCGTCTGCTGGATCGTCTCGCGCACCTGGTCGGTCAGCTCGAAGGTGACCATCGGGTCCTCTGCGTCGGAGGCGGCGTAGTCGTTCGTGTAGATCGGCTCGCCGAACGCGATGCGCCACTTCGACGGCAGCGGCACCAGGCCCGCGGGCCCGGCCAACGGGAACAGCGGGGTGATCGGGAAATAGGGCAGCCCGAACAGCCGCGCCAGCAGCTTGACGTCGGTGAGCATCGGGTAGATCTCTTCGGACCCGACGATCGAGCACGGGATGATCGGGGCCTTGGTACGCAGCGCCGCCGTCACGAAGCCGCCCCGGCCGAACCGCTGCAGGCGGTAGCGGTCCTCGAAGCGCTTGCCCAGCCCCTTGTAACCCTCCGGGAAGACGGCGGTCAGCTCTCCCGCCGCCAGCAGGCGGTGCGCGTCCGTCGTGCAGGCCATGGTGTGGCCCGCCTTGCGGGCGGCTTCGCCGACCACGGGCAGGTCGAACACCATGTCGGCGGCCAGCAGCCGCAAGTCACGCTGCGCCGGATGTTCGTCGTGCACCGCCACCGACAGCATCAGCCCGTCGAACGGCAACACCCCGGCGTGGTTGGCCACCACCAGCGCGGCGCCCTCGCTCGGCAGGTTCTCGATGCCGCTGACCTCGACCCGGAACCAGGACCGGAAGAAGAACCTCAGCAAAGGCCGAACGATGGCGCTGTTGAAGTGCGGATCGAACCCGAACTCGTCGACGGTGTAGTCGCCGGTGAGCCGCTGCCGCAGGAAGCCGGCTACCGCGGCGACCCGTTGCGCAAGATCGTTGAGCGGCGCCTCGGCGGTTGACGTCGCGCTCGCCGCGCGGCGATGTTCGTCGATCTCGCGGACGACCGCGGCGATTTGTTCGGCAGATGCGCGGCCCCGCGGATCGGCGAGCATTGACGGGTGTTGACGGGACGAGTCCGCCCTCTGATCGGCTCTCCGGCGAGCCGCTACCCGACCCCTATTTGTATGCAGTGGAATGACGTTCGCTCTGGTTTCGCCCGCCACGATACCTACCTGCCCCCACCCCATGGAATTGCATTTCGGCTTCCCCAGCGCTGCGCTAACGCTATGGCGCGACCCTCCAGGGAGCGTACCCGATCGGGGTCGATTATGGGAGTCAAGCCACGGCCGCGGACGTAATCGTCAAACGCCTCGGCCGTCGTCCATTTCGGCTGGAAGCCGAGCTCCGTGCGCATTCGTGTGGTGTCCATGACGCGGCCGTAACTCAGATAATTGAATTGATCCCGCGTGATTTCGGTATAGCGATTAGCCCGTCTCAGCGAATCCAGCGCCCACACCCCAAAACCGGGAACTGGCACCGGGATTCGGCCGGCCCGGCGGATGGCCTGCGACAGCATGATGATGCCGTCCGCGCCGATGTTGAACGTGCCGGCCTTGCCCGCCATCGCGGCGCGCTCCAGCGCGCCCAGCGCGTCCTGCTCGTGCAGCAGCTGCAAACGCGCGTCCCGGCCGAACATCGTCGGGACCAACGGGCCGGCCAGATACCGCGACAGCGTCGTGTCCATCGCCGGACCGATCATGTTGGCCAGCCGCAGAATCGTCACCGCGATGTCGGGCCGGCGCCGGCCCAGCCCGCGCACGTAGCCCTCGATGTCGAGGCTGTCCTTGGCGAACCCGTCGCGGAAGGGCCGGCGGCTGCTGCTGTCCTCGGTGAACATCACCGGGTCGTGCGCCGTGGACCCGTATACCTCGGAGGTCGACTTCAGCACCACGCGGCGCACCGAGGGCGCCTTCTGGCAGGCCGCGAAAAGTTGCATCGCGCCCATCACGTTGATTTCCTTCAGCGCCGCACTGCCGCCGGCTCGGGGCGCGTAGGACGCCGCCGCGGCGTGCACCACCGTGTCGACGTCGCCATTGCGAATCACCTTGGCAATGAAGGGATTGCGAATGTCGGCACGGACGAACTCGGCGCGCCCCATGCGGCGCAGCATGTCCTTGCTGGGGGCGATCGCGTCCACCGCGATGACCCCTTTGATCAACGGGTTCTGGGCGAGGCGCGCGGTCAGGTAGCCGCCCAGAAACCGGCATGCACCGGTAACCAGCACAACTTTGGGGTAGTGCACGGTGCCGCTCGTGCCGGCACCTTCCCCGCTCGACTGATCCACTCAAACAGCCTAACGGGCTGGCGCGACGACGGCGTTAAGGCGGCGTGACGGTCGACCTGGGCCGGCTAGCGCTTACTTGCCGAGTTTTCTGCGCTGCACCCGGGTGCGACGCAGCAGCTTGCGGTGCTTCTTCTTCGACATTCGCTTGCGCCGCTTCTTGATTACTGAACCCATGAACTCCGCTATCTGACCGGGGACTGCTCACATGACCAAAAGACCCCGCCACTTTACCCGGCCCGCAGCACCGAACACCAAACCGGCGACCGCGTGACGTCTCGACGGCCCGCGCGGCAGTCCCAGCTCAGCCCGCGTCGAAGTACGAAGTCTCCAGCATGTCGTGGACGGCCTTGGCGTGCACGCGGAAGGACCGGCCCACCCGGACGGCCGGCAACTCGCCGTTGTGCACCAGCCGGTACACCGTCATCTTGGAGACGCGCATCAGCGCTGCCACCTCGGCGACGGTAAGAAACTGTGTCCTGGCCTGCTGGCCATCAGCGGAACCGGAGTCCCGCCCCTTAGCAGCGGAATCTCGCGCCGATGGCCCGTTCGTAGACGTCATCGCAACCCAATCGTGTCAGGCTCGCGCAATGCCAGCGGCTTCCCCTCCGCTGGCACCCACACGTGCATACAAAGAGGAGAATAGCGGGACTAGTGGGGTTAATGGTACTGGTGAGGGACAATCAATCCGGAAATCTCAAATTATTCCGATGTAATTCTTAGCTGCTCAGAGCGCCTTTTCGCGGCCTGGACGGCGGCGTCGACGGCCACCCGCAATCCCCCTCGCTCCAGTTCGCGCAGCGCAGCGGCGGTGGTGCCACCGGGCGAGGTGACCGTCGCGCGCAGCTGCGCCGCCGACGCGTCCGCCCGCATGCCCGGCGGCTCGCCCTCGATGGCGCGCTCGGCATCCATCCGCTCGAGCAGCATCGCCGCCGAACCGGCCATCGTCTGCGCGGTCAGGTCGGTGGCGACCTGGCGGCTCAGACCCGCCGCAACGCCCGCGTCCACCAGGGCCTCGACCATCAGGAAGAAATACGCCGGACCGGAGCCGGACAGCGCCGTCACGGCATCCATCTGGGATTCCGGAACGGTCAACACCCCGCCGACGGAGTCGAACAGCGCCGACACCTCGGCGAGCTGGGGTTCGGTGACGAAGCGCCCCCTGGCCAGCGCGGTCACCCCCGCGCCCACCAACGCCGCGGCGTTCGGCATCGCGCGGACCACCGGCGTCCCGGCCGGCAGCTTGGATTCGAAGTAGGTGATCGTGATGCCGGCGGCGACGGTGACGAACACCTGCTCGGCGCTGTCCGTCTCGGCCGCGCCGGCCGCCCGGACCAACTCCCCGAGCACCGTCTCGACGTCGGCCGGCTTGACCGCGACGACAACGAAGGTCGCATAGTCCACCGCCTCCGCGACCGACGCCAGCCGCACCGAATAGGTGTCCGCCAGGTACTTGGCGCGCTCGGGCACTCGCTCGGCCACCACCAGGTCCTTGACCTGCCGGCCGGCCCGCAGCAGGCCCGACAGCAGCGCCTCGCCGATGCTGCCGCCGCCGATGATCGCGATTCTCGCCATGGGAGAAAGCATTCCAGACAGCGGGCGCTAGCGAGCGGCAGGGACCAACGCCAGCTGGCGCGCCTGCACCACCAGGCGGCCGAGCTGGTCGACGACGATGTGGTCCTCGTCGAACCAGTCGTGCCCGATCTCCACGCAGGTGGCGATGATTCGCAGCCAGCCGTCGGCGGGCAGGGCGCGCAGGAAGGCCGTCAGCTGGATGGTGGGCGCCCAGCCGGTGCGGTCCACGGCGAACGTCACCGGCGCCGACAGATCCCCGCACATCAGCGCGAACAGCGCGTCCGGGGCGACGTCGCGGGGGCGCGCCCACATTTGGATCACCGGCGGGTGGCCGTTGCGGGGGCGCATCGTGGAGAGCAGCGGTCGCACGTCGCAGCCCTCGCCCAGGTGCACCAGGCCGGCCAGCGGGTGGCCCGGGCCGATCGGCTCGGCGTCGTCGGGCGGTTCGGGTGCCATCAGGTTCAGGACCGGGTTGGCCGACAGCAGCGGCGCGTGCGAGCCGTCGGGGGGAAAGTGCTCGGGCTGGCCGAGGTTGACCACGGCGTGCACCGCGGTGCGCTCGCCCTGCATGAGCTCGACGTCGACGACGCTGATCCGCCGGCCGCGCTTGCGGAAGGAGGTCAGCAGCCGCATGGGCCCCGGGTCGGGCGCCCACAGGAAGCTCGCGGACACGGCCACCGGTTGCATGGCCCGTTCGGGGCCGTCGGGGTCACGGCCGCCCGCGGTCCGTGCGGCGTTGGCGCACAACGCCAGCATCGCGCCGCCGTGCACCTTGGGGCCGATGGTCCAATGCTTGTCGAGCTCCCCCTCGTACACGCCGGGGCCGGCCTCCCGCAATGTCATCGCGGTGGTGAATAAGGCGTTCATGTTCTCCTGGGTGGTCGGTCGCGGATCACCGCATCAGGTGGGTGCGCGCGAACTGCAGTGACTCGAGAAGCATGGCTTCCCGCTCGTGCGCCGAACGCGCGCTGGACGTCGACACTTCCAAGATCACGTGGCCGGCGAAGCGGCCGCCGGCCAGCATCTGGCACACCTCGGCGGTCGGTTGCGTGCCGCGCCCGGGCACCAGGTGCTCGTCGGCCGGCAGGCCGCTGCCGTCGCACAGGTGCAGGTGGGTCAGGCCCTCGCCCATCCGCTGGGCCATGTCCAGCGAATCGGTGCCCGCGGTCGCCGTGTGGGACAGGTCGAGCGTGTAATTCGAGTGGTTGCCGTCCAGCGGGTCGTAGGACGGCGCGAACGCCGAGATCGCCGGGCCCGGTCCGCCGCCCCGCCGGCGCATCCGTTCCAGCGACTGGCCGGCGCCGAAGAACCGGTCGGCCCGGAACGGGAACATGTTCTCCACGGCGACCTTGACGTCGCTGGACGCCTCCAGCGACGCGACCTGTTCGCTGAACCCCTCCGCGTAACGCCGCTGCCAGCGGAACGGCGGATGCACGACGACGGTCTGGGCGTCGAGCTCTTCGGCGGCCCGCACGCTGCGGTCCAGCTTGGGGATCGGGTTGGCGCCCCACACCCGCTGCGAGATCAGCAGGCAGGGCGCGTGCACGGACAGCACCGGCACGCGATAGCGCCGGGACAGCTTCTTGACCGCGGCGATGTCCTGGCTGACCGATTCGCTCCAGACCATCAGCTCGACGCCGTCGTACCCCAGCCTGTCCGCGTATTCGAAGGCGGCCTCGGCCCGCAACGGGTAGACCGAGGCCGTCGATAGGCCGACTTTTATGGCTGGGCGCACTGTCGGTGGTGGCGCCTAGCCCGACTGCAACGACAGCGCCAACGGCCCCAGCGTGATCAGCACCCCGACCGCGATGGCGATCAGGCTGCTGGCGATGTCCTCGGTCTTGCGGACCACCCGGACCCCCACCACCAGGCCGAGAATGACCAGCACCGTAAGCACCAAAGCCACGATGCTGTTCCAGCGCCACAGCTCGTCGAACGCGACGAACAGCCCGGCGCCGAACGCGACGGCCAACATCGACTGCAACACGATCAGCGTTCCGCGCCACAACGCCTGCAGCCTGCCGGGCGCCTCGTGCGCGTGCTCGGCCTCGACGCCCAGGTGGTCGTCGCCGCGTTCTTCTTCGGCGAGCGCGTCCGCGCCCCGCTCGGCGCCGCGGCGCCGGGCGACCTCGTCGGCCAGCGTCTGCCCGCCGAACAGCGTGGAATCCGACTGCAGGTAGGAGCGCACGTAGGCGGAATCTTCGGACGCCGGCTCGGCCTCGCGCACCTCGGAGTCCATCACGTCCACCGGGATGTCGGAGTAATGGTCGACCGGGTCGGGGCTCATGCCCTCGGCGCCGGACTGGCCGGACCGGTCGGCGGGCGCGTCGGCGTGCCGCAGGGGTCGTGGGTATTCGCTGCGCTCGGGCCCCGTCAGCCGTTGCGGCTGGGGCGGCGACTTGGGCCAGCGCGGCTCGGGTTCGGACCAGTACGGGGCTTTGGGCTGATCCTCGGTGACCTGCTCGGCGGTCTGGACTGTTGCGTTGGCCGGAGGTTCGTCGTCACGGATGACGGGGATCTCGCCGGTCAGTTCGGCGACGGTGACCGCGTCGCTGTCGCCGCGCCGACGGCGGCGCCGCCGGGTGACCGACGGTTCGCCGATCGTTCCATTCCTGGCCAGGAGTTCGGCCACCGAGATCGGCCGAGTGCCAGGGCTCTCGGTCTCGGACTGCGGTCCGCTCATGATTTGTCGCCCTTCGATCGGTTGGCGTTCCGATCAGCTTTCTGACTTCCAGCATCGCGCACCGAAGCATCGACGAGTGCAGTTCCGTCCGCCTCGCTGTCGAGTTTTCGCAAGATGAGACCCTCCCGCAACGCCCACGGGCAAATGTCCACCTCTTCGATCGACAGCACTCGCATACTCGCCTCGGCCACCAGGGCGCCCGCCACGATCTGGGGTGCCCGCTCGGCGCTCACTCCTTCCAATTCAGCCCGGTCAGCGGTCGTCATCCTAGAGATGAAAGATATGAGTTGTCTGAGGCCGTTTGCTGTCAGCGTCCGCTTCACCCGCGGCCCGGCCGCCGACGGCGCCGCCCCGGTGAGGCGTGCCAGCGAACGAAACGTCTTCGACGTGGCGACCGCGAGATCGGGGGCGCCGGCGTCCAGCACCGTCTCGCAGGCTTCCGCGAGCTCGGCATCCAGCCAGTCGCGCAGCATCGCCACGCGCCGCCGCCCGGGCGGGTCGTCGGGCAGCCATTCGCGGGTCAACCGCCCCGCGCCCAGCGGCAACGACAGCGCGACCTCGGGCTCCTCGTCGACACCGCTGGACATCTCCAGCGAGCCCCCGCCGATGTCGAGGTTGATGATTCGCCCGGCGCTCCAGCCGTACCAGCGGCGCACCGCCAGGAACGTCAGCCGCGACTCGTCGACGCCGCGCAGCACCTCCAGCTCGACGCCGGCCTCCTTGCGCACCCGGGACAGCACGTCGTCGGAATTCTCGGCGTCGCGGACCGCCGATGTGGCGAAGGCCATCAACTCCTCGCAGCCGGAACTGTCCGCGATCTTGGCGAACTCCTCGATCGTCGAGACCAACTTGTCGGCGCCGCGCTTGGTGATCTTTCCCGAGCTGTCGATGGACTCGGAGAGCCGCAGGGTGGCCTTCGTCGAACTCATGGGTGTCGGATGCCCACCGCGGTGGGCGTCAACCACCAACAGATGGACTGTGTTGCTGCCCACGTCGAGCACACCTAACCGCACAGAAACAACCTAGTCGCGCTGCAGGGGGTGCGCCGCGGAGGGCGGCCGTGTGTCAGCGGCGTCACCAGGCGGAATCGTGGACTAACGTTGACCAAATGGCAGATCCGCACCCGCAACCGGGTCAAGAGGTCGAATTGGACTTCGCCCGTGAATGGGTGGAGTTCTACGACCCGGACAACCCCGAGCACCTGATCGCGGCCGACATGACCTGGCTGCTGTCGCGCTGGACGTGTGTGTTCGGCACCCCGGCCTGCCGCGGCACGGTCGAGGGCCGCCCGGACGACGGGTGCTGCTCGCACGGCGCGTTCCTGTCCGACGACGACGACCGCGCGCGGCTCGACGATGCGGTCAAGACGCTGACCGACGACGATTGGCAGTTCCGCGAAAAGGGCTTGGGCCGCAAGGGTTATCTGGAGCTCGACGAGCACGACGGCCAGCCCCAGTACCGCACCCGCAAGCACAAGGACGCCTGCATCTTCCTGAACCGGCCCGGCTTCGCCGGCGGCGCGGGATGCGCCCTGCACACCAAGGCCCTCAAGCTGGGCGTGGCGCCGCTGACCATGAAGCCCGACGTCTGCTGGCAGCTGCCCATCCGGCGCAGCCAGGAGTGGGTGACCCTGCCCGACGGCACCGAAATCCTCAAAACCTGGGTCACCGAATACGATCGCCGCGGCTGGGGCTCCGGCGGCGCGGACCTGCACTGGTATTGCACCGGCGATCCGGGCGCCCACGTCGGCGCCAAGCAGGTCTGGGAGAGCATGGCCGACGAGCTCACGGAGCTGCTGGGGAACAAGGCCTACGCCGAGCTGGCGGCAATGTGCAAGCGGCGCAGCAAGTTAGGGCTCATCGCGGTGCACCCGGCCACCCGGGTCGCCGAGTAGCCCGGGCCCGGCTCAGGCCTCGTGAGTTTTCCTGTACGCCAACACCATTCGCAGCGCGCTCGCGTTTAGGTAGCCCTCGACCGCCGCGGCGGCCGCCTCGGCGTCGCGCGCCAGCACCGCGTCGGTGATCGTCCTCAGGTCGGCCACCACCGGGGCCGCGTCCTCATAGGCGGCGGTGAGCTCGTGCTCGCGGCCGCCGAACGCGTGCTCCACCCAGCGATACATCAAACCCAGCGCGCGGTTGCGGCTGCCGTGGATGAGCACCCGGAAATAGGCGACGTCGGCGGCCTGCAGCGCCGCGGCCCCCTCGGCGTCGACCACCGCCGTCAGCGCGGCGCGCAGCGCCTCGGCATCCTCCGGCGCTCCCCGCTGCGCGGCCAACCGGCCGATCAACGGGCCCAGCGCGGCCCGGATCTCCAACAGTTCGGCCAAAAACTCCGGGCCGAGCCTGCGGACCAGCGCCTCCACCACCGCGGGGTGGGTGAGCGCCTCGGGGTCGCGCACCACGTTGCCGCTGCCGTGCCGCGCCTCGATGAGCCCCATCTGCTGCAAACGGGCCAGGCCCAACCGGAGCGAGGTGCGGTTCACGTTGAGCTGCTCGGCCAGCTCCCGCTCGGGCGGCAGCAAGGATCCGGGCGGAAAGGCGCCGTCAAGGATGGCATCGGCGATCGACGCGGCGATCTGTTCGTCGACCCGCTGTCGATCCGGCGGCTGCAGCGCACTTGACTGGTTCATTGGCTCAACCAATATAGTGGACCAACCGGGTGTGAGGCATCAAGCATCCCGATCGGAGGTGAGCACATGGACGACGAGATGCGATCGGCCGCGGCCCCGCGCTGGCGGGGCAAGGCCGGCCGCCTGGAAGTCTGGTACGCCACCCTGTCGGACCCGGCGACCCACGCCGGGCTGTGGATCCACTGCGAGACGGTGGCCCCGCTGCACGCGGCGGACGCCCCCTACGCGCACGGCTGGACGACCTGGTTCCCACCCGAGGGCCCGCCGCGCACCGAGCGGTTCGGCCCCGAACCCACATCGCCCGCGGCGGGAGCCGCCTGGTTCGACGCGGCCGGGGTGCGCGCGTCGCACGAAAGGCTGGCCGGCACCGCCGGATCGCTGGCGTGGGAGCTGTCGTGGAAGGACGCCGGCACGCCGCTGTGGACGTTCCCCCGCGCGGCCTGGGAGCGCGAACTCTTGCCGGGCGCCCAGGTCGTCCTGGCGCCGACCGCCGAGTTCGCCGGGTCATTGACCGTCGCCGAGGCCGCGGTAAACGTCGACGGCTGGCGCGGCGGCGTCGCCCACATCTACGGGCACGGCAACGCCCGGCGCTGGGGATGGATTCACGCCGACCTCGGCAACGGCGACGTCATGGAAGCGGTCACGGCCGTCTCGCACAAACCGGGGCTGCGCAGGCTCGCGCCGATGGCGTTCGTCCGCTTCCGCATTGACGGAAAAGATTGGCCCACAAGCCCGTTGCCGTCGCTGCGGATGCGAACGACGCTGGGCGTGCGGCACTGGCAGCTGGAGGGGCGCATCGGCGCTCGCCGGGTGCTCATCCGGGTCGACCAACCCCCCGAAAGGTGCGTGAGCCTGGGCTACACGGACCCCGACGGCGGCCGCGCGGTGTGCACGAACACCGAGCAGGCCGACATCCACATCGAGGTCGACGACCGGCACTGGTCGGTGCTGGGAACCGGGCATGCCGAGGTCGGGCTGCGCGGCGCCGACGCACCGGAGATCAACGAAAGGATCCCCACGTGAGTTTTGCTCTCGACCCGCCCCTGCTCTTTGCCGCCGGAGTGCTCATCGAGCGGCAACTTCCCTCCGACCGCCGCGATCTGGCCGAGGCTGCCACCCTCGGGGTCTTCTTCGGCGGCTCGTTCGGGCTCTACAACAACGTGCCCGGCCTCGGAGTGCTGTGGCGGCCCTTCCGCGCCCGCAACGGGCGCGACTTCATGTGGAACAGCGGCGTTTTCGGCGTCGACACGGCGCGGGCGGGCTGGCCGCTGCACGCGGCGGCGGGTGCCATCTTCGCCACCTATCCGTTCTTCATCAAGTTGGGGCGCCGGCTCGGGCGAATCATATGAGCCGTCTCGCCGCGTCGTTCGGCGCCGCGCTGCTCCCCGAGGAGTCCGGCGGCCCGGCACCGGCCCAGCTCGCCGAGCGCGTCGACCGCTACCTGAACCGGCTGCCCGCGACCTCTCGGTGGGCCGTGCGGGCCGGACTGCTCTCGGTCGCCGCGGCCAGCTACCTCACCAGCGGCCGATCACTGTCGCGGCTCGACGCCGGCCAACGGGACCGGGTGCTGCGGCGGGTCGCGGCGCTCGGCCCCGACGCCGGCGCGGCGGTCGAGGCGATGAAGGCGGTCGTGTTGCTCGCCAACGGTGCGGAAACCTATGCGCCGGAACTGCTTTCGCGCGCCCAGCGCCATGACATCGCGCGTTCCGATGCGCCGTTGACCATCACCCCGTCGACCGAGAGCCCCTCCATCGTCGCCGCCGACGCCGTCATCGTGGGGTCCGGCGCCGGCGGCGCGATGGTGGCCCGCACCCTGGCGCGGGCCGGCCTCGACACCGTCGTGCTCGAGGAGGGACGCCGCTGGACGGTCGAGGAGTTCCGCAGCACCCACCCGATCGACCGCTACGCCGGCCTGTACCGCGGCGCCGGGGCCACCGTCGCACTCGGACGTCCGTCGGTGGTGCTGCCCATCGGTCGGGCGGTCGGCGGCACCACCGTGGTGAACTCCGGCACCTGTTACCGGCCGCCGCCCGACGTGGTGCGGCGCTGGAGCGCGGACTTCGGCCTGCGCCTCGCCGATCCGGACCGGCTGGCCGAACGCCTCGACGACGTCGAGCGCACGCTGCGGGTGGCGCCGGTGCCGCTGGAGATCATGGGCCGCAACGGGCGGCTGCTGCTGGACGCCGCGACGACGCTGGGCTGGCGCGCGGCGCCGATCCCGCGCAACGCACCGGGCTGCGAAGGCTGTTGCCAGTGCGCGATCGGCTGCCCGCGAAACGCCAAGTTCGGCGTGCACCTCAACGCGTTGCCGCAGGCGTGTGCCGCGGGTGCGCGGATCATCTCGCACGCCCGCGTCGAGCGGGTGCTGCACCGGCACGGACGCGCCCGCGGCGTGCGGGCCCGCCGGCCCGACGGCACCGCGCTGGACGTCCTTGCCGACACCGTCGTCGTCGCCGCCGGGGCCACCGAGACGCCGGGCCTGTTGCGGCGCAGCGGTTTTGGCGTGCACCCCCGCCTCGGCCGAAACCTCGCGCTGCACCCGGCGATGATGCTGGCCGGGCGGTTCGACGACGACGTCGTCGCCTGGCACGGGGTGCTGCAGAGCGCGGCCGTCCACGAGTTCCACGAGTCCCACGGCGTGCTGATCGAAGCGACCTCCACGCCGCCGGGGATGGGCTCGATGGTCTACCCCGGTTACGGCGCCGAGCTGCTCGGCTGGCTGGACCGCGCGCCCCAGGTCGCGACGCTCGGGGCGATGGTGGCCGATCGGGGCGTCGGCTCGGTGTCCTCGGTGCGCGGCGAGACGCTGGTGCGCTACAACCTCACCCGGACCGACGCCGCCAAGCTGATGGTTGCGATCGAGGCGATGGGCCGGCTGCTGTTCACCGCGGGCGCCGTCGAGGTGCTCACCGGCCTGCCCGGCGCGCCGACCGCGGCGTCGCTGCCCGCGCTGCGCGACGCGCTGGCGCGAAGCGACGCCCGAAGCCTGCACCTGGCGGCCTTCCATCCCACGGGGACGGCGGCCGCGGGCGCCGACGCGCAGCTGTGCCCGGTCGACGAAAGCGGGCGGCTGCGCGGCGTGGACGGCGTCTGGGTGGCCGACGCGTCGATCCTGCCCAGCTGCCCGGAGGTGAACCCGCAACTGTCGATCATGGCGCTGGCGCTGGGGGTGGCCGACGAAATCGTCGGCGCCGCACGATGATTCGGTGTGAATCCTGGGCGCCCTGAACGCACAATCCCCGCCGCAGTACACACTCGACCGCCCTGAATACACACTCGTGGCGGTGAGCGGCGACGCGGGCGGTTAGCCCTCGAGCTTGTATCCCAACCCGCGCACCGTGACCAGGTGCACCGGGTTGGCCGGGTCGGCCTCGATCTTCGAGCGCAGGCGCTTGACGTGCACGTCGAGTGTCTTGGTGTCACCGACGTAATCCGCACCCCATACCCGGTCGATCAGCTGGCCGCGGGTCAGCACCCGCCCGCTGTTGCGCATCAGGTATTCGAGCAGGTCGAATTCCTTCAGCGGCAACGTGATCGTGTCACCGTTGACCGAGACGACGTGGCGCTCGACGTCCATCCGGACCGGTCCGGACTCCAGCACGCCGTCGCTGATCTCGGAGTCGTCGTCGCCGCCGCGGCGCAGCACCGCGCGGATCCGGGCGATCAGTTCGCGCGCCGAATAGGGTTTCGTGACATAGTCATCGGCGCCCAGCTCGAGGCCGACGACCTTGTCGATCTCGCTGTCGCGGGCGGTCACCATGATCACCGGCACGCTGGAACGGGCGCGCAGCTGCTTGCACACGTCGGTGCCGGACATGCCCGGCAGCATCAGGTCGAGCAGCACAATGTCGGCGCCGCCGCGATCGAACTCGGCGAGTGCTGCGGGTCCATCGGTCACGACCGTGGCCTCGAAGCCCTCCTTGCGCAGGAGGAATGCCAGAGGGTCGGCCAGCGACTCCTCGTCCTCCACGATCAGCACGCTCGTCATCTACTCAATTCTTCCTCTCGTTGTGACCGATTGGGCCGCACCTCACGACCCCGCGGTTGCTCGGGTTCCTCGTCGCCGTCCTGGTAGGCCGGAATCGACAGCGTGAACGTCGATCCGGTCCCCGGCTTGCTCCACACGCCGATGCTGCCGTTGTGGTTGGCCGCAACGTGTTTGACGATCGCGAGTCCCAGGCCGCTGCCGCCGGTGGCCCGCGAGCGGGCCTTGTCGCCGCGGAAGAACCGCTCGAAGACGCGTTCCTGGTCTTCCAGCGCGATCCCGATTCCGCGGTCGGTCACGGCGATCTCGATGTTGTCGCCGCGGCGCCGACGGCTGATCGAGACCGGCGAGCCCGGGGGCGAATAGGCGATCGCGTTGGACACCAGGTTGGCCAGCGCGGTCACCAGCAGCGTCTCGTCGCCCAGCACCCGCAGGCCGCTGGGCGCGTCGGTGCGAATCTCGATGTCGGCGTTCTCGGCGGCCACCTTGTGGCGTGAAATCGCCTCGGAGACAACGGTATCCACTTCGACGTCGGTGACGTTGGGCAACGGGTCGGCGCCTTGCAGCCGGGACAGCTCGATCAGCTCGGCGACCATGTCCCCCAGCCGGTTGGCCTCCACGAGCACCTTTTCGGCGAACCGGCGAACGGTTTCCGAGTCGTCCGCGGAGGCCAGCAGGGCCTCGGCGAGCAGCGCCATGGCGCCCACCGGGGTCTTGAGCTCGTGGCTGACGTTCGCCACAAAATCGCGCCTGGTGGCCTCCATCCGGGCGTAGTCGGACTGGTCGTGGACGAAAACCACCGCGAACCGGCGGTCCTCTTCGCTGAGCAACCGCGCCTGCCCGTGCACCGAGAGGCCGGAGCGGCCCGCGGCGCGTTTGGGTGGCCGCAGGTCGAACTCGACGTCGACGCCGGTGAGCGCCTGCTGGGCGGCCTGCCAGGCCTGGTCGTCGAGCTGCCGATCCCGAACCAGGCCCAATTCCCTGGCCCGGTCGTTGAGATAGACGACGTCGCGATGCGAATCCACCACCGCGGCTCCCAGCGGCATCAGCGCGACGATGCGTTGCAGCATCTGCGCGACGGTGATGCCCGTCCATTCGGTGGTGGATTGCTGACGGCGCTCGACCGCCCGCGGCGCCAGCCGGACCCCGGCCGCAACACCCACGGCCAGTGCCAGCACTGACAAGACCCCGGCCAGCAACAGCGCCGAGAACACAGTCACAACAAAATCCTACAAATTTGGTGAACGCCGCCCTAGCGGAGCGCGGCCAAAATCGGACAAGTCACACCCTACGCAACAGGTGTTCCGCTGCCGTTTACGCGATGTTTGGCAAAGGGGCCTTTAAAAGGTGCTGGTAGGCGCGGAGGAGCTCAGCCGCGCCCCTGGCTGGCAACGGCGGCGGCGCCGGCCGCGGCCGCCTCCGGGTCCAGGTAGGTCCCGCCCGGCAGCACCGGGCGCATGTCGGCGTCCAGGTCGTAGCGCAGCGGAATCCCGGTCGGGATGTTCAGCCCGACGATCTCCTCGTCGGACATGTCGTCGAGGTACTTGACCAGGGCGCGCAGCGAGTTGCCGTGCGCGACGATCAGCACCGTCTTGCCGGTCCGCAGGTCGGGGACGATGACGTCGGTGAAGTACGGCAGGAAACGGGTGACCACGTCGGCGAGGCATTCGGTCAGCGGCCCGCCGCCGATGTTGGCGTAGCGGGGGTCGGTGTCCTGGCTGAACTTGCTGCCCCGTTCGATCGGCGGCGGCGGCGTGTCGTAGCTGCGCCGCCAGGTCATGAACTGCTCCTCGCCGTAGCGCTCCTTGGTCTCGGCCTTGTTCAGGCCCTGCAGCGCGCCGTAATGGCGTTCGTTGAGCCGCCAGCTGCGCCGCACCGGGATCCACAGCCGGTCGGCGGTGTCCAGCGCCAGGTGCGCGGTGGTGATGGCGCGGCGCAGCAGCGAGGTGTAGAGCACGTCGGGCAGCAGGCCGTGTTCGGTCATCAGCTCGCCGCTTCGGACCGCCTCGGCCCGGCCCTTCTCGGTCAGCCCGACGTCGACCCAGCCGGTGAACAGGTTGAGGGCATTCCAGTCGCTCTCGCCGTGGCGGAGCAGCACCAGCGTGGCAGTGTCTCCCATGCCGGAAAGTCTCTCACGCGGCGCTATCAGTCGTCGGAGTCGTCGTCGTCAATGAGATGCGCGAACGCCTGCAGGTTCTTCAGCGACTCCCCGCGAGACACCCGCCACTCCCACTCTTTCTGGATCGACGAGCGAAAACCCAACTCCAGCAACGTATTAAAGTCCGAGTCCACCGCCTCGAGCACCTGGCCAAGGACCCGGTCGATCTCGTCGGCGTCGACCGACGCCAGCGACATGCGGCCCACCAGGTAGATGTCGCCGACGTTGTCCAGCGTGTAGGCGACCCCGTACAACCTGCGATTGCGCCTGAGGAGGAACCGGTAAACGCCCTCATGGTTCTCGTCGGGCTTGCGGCACACGAACGCCTCCACGCGCACCGAATGCTCGCCGACGCTCAGGATGGTGTTGGTCTTGAGCTTGCGCTCGCCGGGCAACTCCACCACCAGGCCCGGCAGGCCGCCGTGCGCGCCGGGGAATTCCGAGTAGGTCAGCCCGCTGGCCCGCAGCGTGTGCTCGATCACGGCCTGCACGGTCGTATTCACGCGTCCACCCCGCGACGCGTCGTCCAGCGGCGGGGCTTGCGCATCGAGGCCCGGTCGCGAAACCGGCGCTGGCGCAGGGCGGTGAAGTCGCCGATCGCGCGCCGATAGCTGGCCAGCAGCGCGTCGGTGGTGTTCTCCCAGGAGAAGGTGGCGGCGTGCGCGGCGGCCGCGCGGCCCATCGCGTCGGCCTGCGGCGCGGGCAGGCGCAGCAGCCGATCCAGGGCGTCCGCCCAGTCGCCGACGTCGTGCCCGGACACCAGCGCGCCGGAGATCCCGTCGCGCACGGCCACCGGAAGGCCGCCGACCGCGGCGGCCGCCACCGGGGTGCCACACGCCTGCGCCTCGACGGCGACGAGCCCAAACGACTCCGAATAGCTCGGCACCGCAACAAGATTGGCGGCCTGGAACAACGTCGCGAGGTCCGCGCGGGACTGCGGCGGCAGGAACGTGACCCGGTCGGTGATACCGAGTTCGCCGGCCAGCCGAACCAGCCCGTCGGGAGAGGCCAGACCGCTGCCCGACGGGCCGCCGGCCACCACGATGCGCACCCCGGGCAATTTCGCGGCGGCGCGCAGCACGATGTCCGGCGCCTTCAGCGGCTGGATCCGGCCGACGAAGGCCACCACGTCCTCCTCGGGCGGGAGACCGAGCGCGGCCCGTGCGGCGCGGCGATCGCCCGGGCGGAACACGTCCAGATCCACTCCGGGGTGGACCACGTCGATGCGAGCCGGGTCGGCGCGATGAATCGAAATCAACTGCCGCGCTTCGTCTTCGGTGTTGACGATCAGCCGGTCCGCCTCGTCGACGACCTGCTGCTCCCCCACCGTGCGCAGCGGCGGCTCGGGCGCATCCCCGTCGGCCAGGGCCGCGTTTTTCACCGCGGCGAGCGTGTGCGCGGTGTGCACCAGCGGCACCGCCCAGCGGTCCCGGGCCAGCCAGCCGACCTGCCCGGACAGCCAGTAGTGGGAGTGCACGATGTCGTAGTAGCCCGGCTCGTGCGACGCCTCGGCGCGCAGCACCCCGGCGGCGAACGCGCACAGCTGGGTCGGCAGGTCATACTTGTCCAGGCCCTCGAACGGCCCCGCCACGACGTTGCGGACCAGCACGCCGGGCGCCACGTGGGCGACCGGCGGATCGGCCGACGCGGTGGCCCGGGTAAAGATCTCCACCTCGATGCCGCGGCGGGCCAGGTGCAGCGCGGTTTGCAGCACGTAGACGTTCATGCCGCCGGCGTCGCCGGTCCCCGGCTGGGCCAGCGGTGAGGTGTGCACCGCCAACACTGCGACCCGGCGCGGGCCGTTCAGCCGGGGGACGTCGTCGTGCCGCACCCCTTCATCTTTACAGGACGGGCCGCGAACCGACCCAAGCGCGCCGTTCGCGCTAAGCGGACGTCTCGTCGGCGGCGACGTCCCGCAGCCGGGCGTCCAGCGCCCCGGCGCGCCGCATCGCCCCGAGCGGGTCGGCGTACAGCCCACCCAGCGACACCGTCCCGGCCCCGGCCTCCTGCACCCGGTTGCCGAACGCGGTGACGCGGATATCGCGCGGCGCCAGGACCGAGTTTGCGGCGAACGCCGCCTCCACGTGCTCCATCGCCTCGGGGTATTCGGTGAACGCCTGCCCACCGACCACCAGCTCGTCGGGGTTCAGCATGTCGCGCAGCAGGGCGACCGCCTCGCCGAGGACCCGGGCCCGCTCCGCCAGCAGCTCCCTGGCCTGCCGATTGCCGGCCCGAGCCACCCGCAGCAGGTCGGTCATCGCGGTCGCGGACCCGTTGATGCGGGTCGCCGGGGCGACGCCGGGAAGGATCTTGAGCCGCCGCGCGGCGGCCAGCACCGCTTCGTCGCTGACGGTGGACTCCAGCTGTCCGGCGCCGCCGAGCAACTCGGAGTGGGCGGGCAGCGCGGCGATGGTGCCGGGGCCGCTGGTCGGGCAGTGCACCCGCCCGCCGATCACCAGCGCATAGCCGACGGTCTCGCGGGCGTAGACGTAGAGGCTGGTCGGCGAACTCGGCGCGAATCGCCGCAGGCCGAGCAGCAGCTCGGCGCCGGCCATGGCGTCGACGTGCGAGGCCACCGAGACGGGCAGTCCGAGCGCGTCGGCCAGCACGGGGCCCACCGGCGCCTGCCGCCAGCCCAGCCTGGGGTGGTCGACGTGTCCGCTGGCGCTGTCGACGGTGCCACCGATCGCCACCCCGACCCAGAGCGGGCGGCGCCGGTGCCAGCGCCTCAGGTACCGGCTGGCGCTCTCGGCCAGCGACGCCAGCGCGGGCCCGGCGGCGCTGAGCGGCGTCGGGGTCTCGACGGTGTCCAGCGTGCGGCCGAACAGGTCGGTCGCCACGATGCTGGTGGTGCGCGCGCCGATGTGGATGCCGAGCGTCACGAACGGTTCGTGGTTCAGCTCCACCGGCACGCGTGGGCGTCCGATGGCCCCGGATACGGCCAGGTCGGCGCGCTCGCGCAGCAGCCCGGCGTCGAGCAGCGCGATGACCTGGCGGTTGACGGTGGCGATGCTCAGCGACGTGACGCCGGCGATGACGTCACGGCCGACCGGGCCACGCAACCGGACGGCCCGGAAGACCGAAGCCGCGGCCGAGTCGGAGATGTGCAGCGCCGGGGGCAGGATCTGGCGGTGCAACCGGAAGGGGGCCTTGCGGCTGGGGGAATGGGTGTGGGTGAGAGTCGTCGTGCGCACGAGAGAGTCCTTTGTCCGAGTTCGAATGGCCGCTTCGGCCACGCCTGAAAGGTCAGGAGCGGCAAAGTGCGCGGCAACAACACGCACTCGCCGCGCAAAGACACGCGGCGGTGTTGTCGAACAGGGCGCTGAGGTGCACCCCGAGAATTTAGCACGTTTATTAGAGTTATTCCGATGAACGCAGCAGGGGGGCAACAGCGGGTCGCGGTGGTCACCGGCGCCAGCTCCGGGATCGGCGAGGCAACCGCCAAAGCCCTTGCGGCCCTGGGCTTTCACGTGGTCGCCGTGGCGCGCCGCGCGGATCGGATCAACGCGCTGGCCGACGAAATCGGCGGGACCGGCGTTGTGGCCGACGTCACAGACGATGCGGCGGTACAAGCGCTCGCCGACAAGCTCGGACGCGTCGACGTGTTGGTCAACAACGCCGGTGGCGCGTGGGGTCTCGAACCCGTCGCCGAGGCCGACCTGGAGCACTGGCGGTGGATGTGGGAGACCAACGTGATGGGCACGCTGCGCGTCACCCGCGCGCTGCTGCCCAAGCTGATCGACTCCGGCGACGGCCTGATCGTCACCGTCACCTCGGTCGCGGCGCTGGAGACCTACGACGGCGGCGCCGGCTACACGGCGGCCAAACACGCCCAGGGCGCGCTGCACCGAACGCTGCGCGGTGAGCTACTCGGAAAACCGGTGCGGCTCACCGAGATTGCGCCGGGCGCGGTCGAAACCGAGTTCTCGCTGGTCCGTTTCGACGGCGACCAACAGCGCGCGGACGCCGTGTATGCCGGGCTGACGCCGTTGACGGCCGCCGACGTCGCCGAGGTCGTCGGGTTCGTCGCCTCGCGGCCGTCGCACGTCGATCTCGACCTGATCGTCATGAAGCCGCGCGACCAGGCCAGCGCGACGCGGTTCAACCGCCAGGGCTAGGCGAAGGCGTGGTGGTCGTCGGAGAAGAAGTGGGCGTACCCGACAGCGTCGGGGCGTTCGACGGGGTGACCGGCGCGGTCACCGGGATCTGCGTGGCCGGCGGGTGCGCCGTCGGGGGCGGCAGCGCCGACATCGCCACCCAGGTGTCCCAGTCCACGGCCCAGTCCCAGATGTCACCGTCGGAGTAGGACAGCTGGATCGAGCTGCCGGTCACCTCGACGGGGTCGCCGTAGATCGCGGTGCGGTAGTACTGCTCGGCGTCGGAGGTCGACAGGTTGATGCAGCCGTTGGTGACGTTGCTGTTGCCCTGCGCGCCCGCGCTCATCGGGTTGGCGTGGATGAACTCGCCGTTGTTGGAGATCCGCACCGCCCAGCGCTCGTGAGCGTTGGAGTAGCCCGCGGCCGGGTTGGACATGTAGAAGTCGGCGTACTTCTCGGTGACCACGTGGATGCCGTTGCGGGTGACGTTGCGCGCCTTGTCGGCCTCGCCGTAGCTGCAGGGGAAGTCCATGATGACGCCGGCGTCGGTGACGACCTGGATGCGGTGCGAGGAGACCTCGGCCTTGACGACCTGCTTGCGACCGATCTGGAAGTGCAGCGAGATGTCGTCGGCGCCGAACGCGCCGTCACCGAACGGCCGCCCGTACAGCTTGGCGTCGACGTTGACCGTGGTGCCCGCCGGGTAGTACTCGCGCGGACGCCAGTGCACGCGCGCCCCCTGCGCCTCGTCGGGCAGCCACGCCCAGCTGCCCTCGACCGGGGGCGTGGTGGTGACGGTGAGTGCCTTCTCGACGGAGGCCTTGTCGCTGATCGGCGCGTCGAACTGGATGATGATCGGCGCGGCGACCCCGACGGTCTGGCCGTCGGCCAACTGGAAGGCGCCGCCGATCTTCTTGCTCGGCGTCACGGTGGTGAACTTGCCGGTGATCGGGATCGCCTTGCCGTTGTGGCCGACGGCCGAACCGCTCCAGGTGTAGGTCGAGTCGTAGCCCAGCGGCTCGGTGGTCGTGTAGACGGTGCGGTC
>NZ_LZKE01000255.1:0-48097 GCF_001672675.1 Mycobacterium sp. E2327 | reverse complement strand
CGGATATGAGGTTGACGAGGCCAACGCCGTCCGCGTCCACTCCAGCAACGTCCGCGGATCCGCTTGAACAACTCGGTCAGCGCAACCCGGGCTTCCATCCGGGCGAGGTGGGCGCCCAGGCAAAAGTGCGCGCCGCTGCCGAAACTCAGTAGCTTGGGCCCGATTTCGCGACCGATCAGGAAGTCGTCGGGCTTGTCGAAGACCCGCTCGTCACGATGCCCGGAACCGGGCAGCAGCAGCAGGACGTCGCCCTCCGGGATCGTGGTGTCGTAGAGGGTAAGCTCTCCCGACACGGTGCGGGCCAGGATCTGGCTGGAGGTGTCGTAGCGCAGCGTCTCCTCGACCCACAGCGGCACCCGGGACAGATCGTCGTAGACCGGCCCCAGCTGATCGGGGTTCTTGTGGCCCCAAAAGGCGGCATTCGCAAGGAGTTTGGTGGTCGTTTCGTTACCGGCGATCACCATGAGGAACATGAACCCGAGGATCTCGTCGTCGGTGAGTCGGTCGCCGTCGATCTCGGCTTCCAGCAGCGCGGACGTCAGATCGTCGGTCAGCTTCTTGCGCCGCTCGGCCACCATTCCCTGGTAGTAGACGATGAGGTTGATCGAGGCCTCGACGGCCTCCGGCGGCACATCGGTGACACCCTCGTCGCGGTGCATCACGCCGTCGGCCCAGGCCCGCACCTGTGCGCGATCCGGCTCGGGAACACCCATCAGCTCGGAGATGACGTCCATGGGCAGCTTGCCGGCGAACTCGTCGATGTAGTCGACCGCGCCGTCCTTCGACTTTTCCAGCATCGTGTCCAGGTGCGCCGTGGCGATCTCGGTGACGCGGGGCTCGAGTTCGCGGATCCGGCGCGGGGTGAAGCCTTTTGAGACCAGGGTGCGCAGACGTAGGTGAGCAGGATCGTCCATCGCCAGAAACGACATCGTCTTGCTGGCGTGGGGGCCGCGCGACGCCGGATCCAGCGAGACACCGTATTTGTTGGAAAGCGTTGTGCTGTTGCGGAATCCCTGCAGCACGTCTTGATGCCGCGACAGCGCCCAGAACTTCAGCTCCTCGTTGCGATACAGCGGAGCCTCGTCGCGCAGTCGCTGGTAATACGGGTACGGATCTTCATGGAAGTCGTAGTCGTAGGGATCCAAGACCGGCTTGTCGGTCTGTACGGTCATTGCTCTTCTCCGGGGCGGGGCAGGATGAGGCCGACGACATAGCCGAGACGGTCGGCGATCTGGTGATAGGTGAACTGGCCGCTGGCGGCTTGCACCAGTGCGCCGAAAAAAGCCATTTCGAGCGCGGACACGGTGTTGGGGTCGGCGCCGGGCCCGATCGCGGTGGCGATGCGTCGGTGGATCTCGGCGCCGATCCGGTCGCGCGCGGCGCCCACCGCCGGGTCGGCGCCGCCACCGAGCAACGCGATCGTGCATGCCGCTCCGACCTCCGGTTCGTCGGCGACCACCAGCGCAAGGTGACGCAACACCTTGTCCACCCGGACCGGCATCGGGTCGTTGACGTCGGTGAAGTACGGGACTTGCCGCACCAGGTCGAGGTAGACCTCGGCGATCAAGTGGTTCTTCGACGAGAAGTAGGTGTACGCGGTGGCCGGGGCGACCTTGGCCCGCGCCGCCACCGCCCGGACCGTCAGGTCGGCGTAGGACTTCTCGCGCAGGGTTTCGATGCCGGCGGCGAGCACCTTGCGGAACGTCTCTTCCTGGCGGCGGTTGCGCACCGGCTGTCCGGTCTGAGGGTCGGCCTGGGATGCGACGGTAACCAGGGCATCGCTGGACACGTGTCCACGCTAGCCGAAGTCGGCGACCGGAAGCAAGCACGAGTTGTGAACCCCCAGCTTAAGGAGGTATATCGCACTGGCCGGCGGCCACCGAAGAGATCGGCCCTTGCACCGCAGACCGCCCGGCGACTAGGGTTCGATCGGACAACTGTCCACCTGCCATCACTATTCGGGAGCGGGAGATATGGCGTTACTGGCCGACGGCACGAGCGCATTGTTCATCGACGGCAAACTGGCGCCGGGCAACGCCGGCACCTTCCCGACGATCAACCCGGCAACCGAGGAAGTGCTGGGGGTCGCCGCCGACGCCGACGCCGACGACATGGGGCGCGCCATCGATGCGGCGCGGCGGGCCTTCGATGACACGGACTGGTCGCGCAACACCGAGTTGCGGGTGCGGTGCGTGCGCCAGCTACGCGACGCCATGCAAGCCCACCTCGAGGAGCTGCGCGACATCACCATCGCCGAGGTCGGCGCGCCGCGGATGCTCACCGCCATCGCCCAGCTCGAGGTCCCGGTCAACGACCTGGCGTTCGCGGCCGACACGGCCGAGTCCTACGTGTGGAATCAGGATCTCGGTGAGGCGTCGCCGATGGGAATCCCCACCCGGCGCACGATCGCGCGCGAGGCCGTCGGGGTCGTTGGCGCGATCACGCCGTGGAACTTCCCCCACCAGATCAACCTCGCCAAGCTGGGCCCCGCGCTGGCCGCGGGCAACACCGTCGTCCTGAAGCCCGCGCCCGACACGCCCTGGTGCGCGGCGGTATTGGGCGAACTCATTGCCGAACACACCGACTTCCCGCCCGGCGTGGTCAACATCGTGACCTCCAGCGATCACGCCGTCGGAGCGCTGCTGGCCAAAGATCCACGGGTGGACATGGTTTCGTTCACCGGGTCGACGGCCACCGGGCGCAGCGTGATGGCTGACGGCGCTGCCACCATCAAGAAGGTCTTCCTGGAGCTGGGCGGCAAGTCGGCGTTCATCGTGCTCGACGACGCCGACCTCGGCGGCGCCGTCGGGGTCGCGGGGTTCTCCGTGTGCATGCATGCCGGGCAGGGGTGCGCGATCACCACCCGGCTGCTGGTGCCGCGGGCCCGCTACGACGAGGCCGTCTCCATCGCGGCCGCCACGGTGGGCGGGATCAAGGCCGGAGACCCCACCGACGCGGGAACCATTTGCGGGCCACTGATTTCGGCGCGACAGCGTGATCGGGTGCAGGGCTACCTGGACTCGGCGGTCGCCGAGGGCGGGACGTTCGCGTGCGGCGGCGGCCGCCCGGCGGACCGCGACGTCGGCTTCTTCATCGAGCCCACCGTGATCGCCGGCCTCGGCAACGACGCCCGCGTCGCCCGGGAGGAGATCTTCGGTCCGGTGCTCACGGTCATCCCCTACGACGGCGACGACGACGCCGTGCGCATCGCCAACGACTCGCTATACGGCCTGTCGGGCACCGTCTTTGGCGCCGACCCCGAGCGCGCCGCGGGGGTTGCCGCGCGGATCCGGGCGGGCACCATCAACGTCAACGGCGGCGTATGGTACTCGGCCGACGCGCCGTTCGGCGGGTACAAGCAGTCCGGCAACGGCCGCGAGATGGGTCTGGCCGGATTCGAGGAATACCTGGAAATCAAAACCATTGCGACAGCGGTTAGCTAGAGGAGCGGCATGCGGTTCGAAAACAAGGTTGCCATCGTCACCGGATCGGGCGGTGGCATTGGCCAGGCCTACGCCGAGGCGCTGGCCCGCGAGGGCGCGGCCGTCGTCGTCGCCGACATCAACGTGCAGGGCGCCGAGAAAGTGGCCGACGGGATCAAGGGCGACGGCGGTACGGCGCTGGCCCTACCCGTCGACGTGTCGGATCCGGTGTCGGCCAAGGAGATGGCCGACCGCACGCTGGCCGAGTTCGGCGGCATCGACTACCTGGTGAACAACGCCGCGATATTCGGGGGCATGAAGCTGGACTTCCTGCTGACCGTCGACCCCGAGTACTACAAGAAGTTCATGAGCGTGAATCTCGACGGCGCCCTGTGGTGCACCCGCGCGGTGTACAAGAAGATGGCCAAGCGCGGCGGCGGGGCGATCGTCAACCAGTCCTCCACTGCGGCATGGCTTTACGCCAACTTCTACGCACTGGCCAAGGTCGGCATCAATGGCCTGACCCAACAGCTCTCGCGCGAACTCGGCGGGCAGAACATCCGGATCAACGCGATCGCGCCCGGGCCGATCGACACCGAGGCCAACCGGACCACCACGCCGCAAGAGATGGTCGCCGACATCGTCAAGGGGCTGCCGCTGTCGCGGATGGGAACTCCCGACGATGTCGTCGGGATGTGCCTGTTCCTGCTGTCCGACGAGGCGTCGTGGATCACCGGGCAGGTTTTCAACGTCGACGGCGGGCAGATAATTCGGTCATGACCGCGCCGGCGACGATACAGAGCGAAAAAGCGATGTGGGGGCACCTCCCGCTTGCGGGGGAGAGGAGCGGCGCAAATGACTGAGCACTTGCGCCTGGGCTACATCGGCCTTGGCAACATGGGCGCGCCGATGGCGACCAAGATGACGGAATGGCCCGGCGGGGTGACGGTCTACGACATTCGGACCGAGGCCATGACGCCGCTGGCCGAGAAGGGCGCCAACCTGGCCGACACCGTCGCCGACGTGGCCGCGGCCGACATCATCCATGTCACCGTCCTGGACGATGCGCAGGTGCGCGAGGTCGTCGGCGAACTCGCGGCACACGCCAAGCCCGGCACGGTGATCGCGATCCACTCGACCATCAGCGACACCACCGCCGTCGAGTTGGCCCGCGAACTGAAACCGCGCGACATTCACGTCGTCGATGCGCCCGTCAGCGGTGGCGCGGCCGCCGCCGCGAAGGGCGAGCTCGCCACCATGGTGGGTGCCGATCGTGAGGTGTACGAACGGATCAAGCCGGCGTTCAAGCACTGGGCCGCGATGGTCGTCCATGCCGGTGAGCCCGGCGCGGGGACGCGAATGAAGTTGGCGCGCAACATGTTGACGTTCACTTCCTACGCCGCGGCGTGCGAGGCCATGAAACTGGCTGAGGCGGCGGGGCTGGATCTGCAGGCGCTGGGCCGGGTGGTCCGCCACACCGATGCGCTCACCAGCGGTCCGGGGGCGATCATGGTGCGCGAGAACATGAAAGACCTTGAGCCGGAAAACTTCCTGTACCAGCCGTTCCTGCACACGCGTGGGCTCGGGGAGAAGGATCTCAGCCTGGCGCTAGGTTTGGGTGAGGCGTTGTCGGTCGACCTGCCGCTGGCCCAGCTTGCATTTGAAAACCTGGCGGCCGGCCTCGGGCTGCCGCACACCGCGTCGGACTGATTGGAGGGCTCATGGACGAGCTGCGCCGCAAGGGCCTCGAGAAGATGAACGAGGTCTACGGCTGGGAGATGCCCAACATCGAGGGCGACCCCTACTTCGACCTGACCGTTGACCATCTGTTCGGCAGCATCTGGACCCGCCCCGGATTGTCGATGCGCGACAAGCGCATCATGACGCTGACGGCGGTGACCGCGATCGGAAATCGCGACCTCGCCGAGATCCAGATCAACGCCGCGCTGCTCAACGGGGAACTGTCCGAGACCGAACTGAAAGAGATGGCCGTCTTCCTGACCCACTACCTCGGGTTCCCGCTCGGCTCGGCGCTCAACGGCGCGGTCGACGCCGTCGTGGCCAAGCGCAAGAAGGCCGCGGCGAAGGGCGCCGGCGAGGACAAGAAGGCCAACGTCGACGCCGCGCTGAAGATGCACTCGGGCAACGCTTCCGATTAGCTTCGCCTAGCAGACGCAAAAGCCCCTATTTTCGCGCCTTGGGTTCTATGGGTGATCGCAACAGTCGTCTAGTTGGAGGCTGTTGTGTTTTTGAGGGCTTATCCCTGGGTCGTTGGTCAGTTCTGGGATCGCATCCGAGAGGGGATGTCAGCGGGTGAGGCCGGTGTAGCCGTTGGCGTGTCGGTGTATACCGGGCGGCGCTGGTTTGCTGATGCTGGCGGGGTGAGACCGAAATTTCCTGATGGCGGACCGCGTAAGCGGCCGCGGCTGACCCTGGGCGAACGGGTGATCATCGATGTCGGTGTCAAGATGGGTAAATCGATCCGCAAGATCGCTGAGGAGTTGGGGCGCGCGGCGTCGACAGTCATGCGCGAGATCGAGCGAAACGCGTTCTGTTACGGGCGGTATCGGGAACGGTACCGGTTCGGGGCGCCGAAAAAGGGTGGCCGCGACGCCAAGCCTCGCTATAGCGCCACGGGTGCTCAGGCGCGCGCCCAGCAGCGAGCGCGTCGAGCTAGGCCCGGCAAGTTGGCGCTCAATGAGACATTGCATGACGAGGTGCAGACTCGGCTACTGGAGAAATACAGCCCCGAGCAGATCGCTCGCCGGCTGCAGCTGGACTTTCCCGACGATGCGGAGATGCGGGTGTCTCACGAAACCATCTACCAGGCGATTTACGTCCAAGGCCGGGGCAGTTTGCGTCGTGAGTTGCATCAATGCCTACGCACCGGGCGGGCTCTGCGCAAACCCCAACGCCGCGCCGATGCACGCCAGGGCCGCATCCCCGACATGGTCAACATCAGCGAGCGCCCACCAGACGTCGAAGACCGCGCCGTGCCCGGACACTGGGAAGGTGATCTGATTCTGGGCGCTGGCGGTAAGTCGGCAATCGGCACCCTGGTGGAGCGGGCCACCCGGTTCGTGCTGCTTCTGCACCTGCCCGATGATCACGGCGCGCTGGCAGTGCAGGAAGCGATCGTGGCCAAAATGGCTCAACTGCCGGCAATCCTGCGCCGGACCCTGACCTGGGATCAGGGCCGCGAGATGGCCAATCATGCGGCCATCGCCGCGGCCACCGAACTCGATATCTACTTCTGCGATCCCCACTCGCCGTGGCAGCGCGGGAGTAACGAGAACACCAATGGCCTGCTGCGCCAATACTTTGCCAAAGGCACCGACCTGTCGGTGTGTCCGGCCGACTACCTCGACTACGTTGCCGCTCAGCTCAACAACCGACCACGCAAAACACTGGGCTGGAAAAAGCCAGCAGAAGTCCTCGACGAACTACTCTCAGAACCGTCCAAACCCATCACTGTTGCAACCACCGCCTGAAACCGCCCGCCGAAAAGGGGGCTTTTGCGTCTGCTCACGCTGATGACGGACCTCAGTACGGCTGGACGCCCTGCGGCATCACGTATTCCGATATCGGCCCGGACACGCCGTTGACCGTCGTTCCGCCGTTGATGATGCCCGGCGCCATTTCCAGCATGTTGTTGGGAAATCCGAACGTCGGTTTGGTCAGCTCGTCGAGCCGGGCGAGTTCGTCGGCGCCGAGGGCGACGTCGACGGCGCGGAGGTTGTCGTCGAGCTGTGAAAGCCGGCGAGCCCCGATGATGATCGACGAGACGGCAGGCTGGGCGCGCACCCAGGCGAGCGCCACGCTGGCGACCGTCGTCTCGTGCGCCTTGGCGATGATCTCGAGTTCGTCGACCACCGCGTAGGTCTGCTCGTTGAGGAAGGCATCGACCATCGCGCCGCGATCGGAGTTGTGCTGGCCGGTGTTTCGGCGGGTGTACTTGCCGCTGAGGACGCCGCCCTTGAGCGAAGACCACGGCGTGATGCCGAGGCCGAATTCCGACGCCATCGGCACCAGTTCCTGTTCGATGGAACGTTCGAGCAGCGAGTACTCGACCTGCAACCCGACGAACGCCGACCAGCCGCGGAAGCCGGCGATGAGGTTGGCTTGGGCGATCTTCCACGCCGGGGTGTCGGAAACGCCGATGTAGCGCACCTTGCCCGACCGGACGAGATCGTCGAGCGCCGCCATCGTCTCCTCGATGGGAGTATTCGAGTCCCAGATGTGCAGCCAGTACAGGTCGATGTAGTCCGTCTGCAGGCGCCGCAGCGAGTTTTCGCACGCGCTGATCAGTGACTTGCGGCCCGAGCCGCCACCGTTGGGATCGCCCGGATACAGGTTGCCGCTGAACTTGGTGGCGATCACCAAGCGATCGCGGCGGGCGGCGTTGCGCCCGACGTGGTCGCCGATGATCTTCTCCGAGTGGCTCCTGGTGTAGAAGTTGGCGGTGTCGATGAAGTTCCCGCCGAGTTCGGTGTATCGATCGATGATCTGTTGGGACTCTTCCACACTGGTGCCCCAGCCGAGGTCCTCGCCGAATGTCATGGCGCCCAAGCACAGGGGGCTGACGCGCAAGCCGGAGCGTCCGAGTGTCACGTATTGGTCCAGTCGCATTTCCGCAGACATAGGATCGCTTTCTGGTAGATTGTTCGATTATGATCTTGTTCGATTCTAAACTAGTTCAGTTCTGAACGATCTGGCAAGTCGATGTCATCGGGCGATGCGGCCAAGATCTGGTCGTTGAATTACCGGGTGCTGGTTTCGGTCATCTCGTGCGCCGAGCCCGACATCTGCGCGCTCGGGCTCGAGTCCAAGGAGCTGTTTGTGCTCGCCGAGATCGACGAGCATCCCTATCCGGCCGAACTCGCGGCGACGTTGTGCATGCCCAAGGCGACGGTGACGGTCTACCTAAAACGGCTCGAGGCCGCGGGATTCGTGCACCGGGAGATCGACCCCGCCGATCTGCGTCGCCACCGACTTCTCCTGACCTCGGCGGGCCGCAAAGTCTGTACGGATGGGCTTGCGCTGCTCTCGGGGGAGTTCGACAAGCGCCTCAGTCGTCTCACCGCCGCGCAGCAAAAGGAGTTCAAAGGCCTGCTGGAGCGAATCGTTTGAACGGCTGAGCTAGTCTGACGTCTCGTGCGCGTCCTGGTGATCGGTTCCGGTGCCCGTGAGCATGCGCTGCTGCTGGCGCTCCGGGAAGATCCGCAGGTCACGGGCCTGGCCGTCGCGCCGGGCAACGCCGGCACCGGTCGGCTCGCCGAGCAGCACGACGTCGACATCACCTCGGGTGATGAGGTCGTCGCGCTGGCGCGCGAGGTCCGCGCCGACCTGGTGGTCATCGGTCCCGAGGTGCCGCTGGTACTCGGTGTGGCCGACGCCGTGCGCGCCGCCGGCATCGTCTGCTTCGGGCCCAGCAAGGACGCCGCCCGCATCGAGGGCTCCAAGGCGTTCGCCAAGGAGGTCATGGCCGCCGCCGGTGTGCGCACCGCGAGCAGCGAAATCGTCGACAGCCCAGCACGTTTGGATGCGGCCCTGGACCGGTTCGGGCCGCCCGCCGGCGACCCCGCCTGGGTGGTGAAGGACGACGCCCTGGCCGCCGGCAAGGGCGTGGTGGTGACCCCCGATCGGGATGTGGCACGCGCGCACGCGGCCAGCCTGCTCGAGTCGGGGCACCCGGTGCTGCTGGAGTCCTTTCTCGAGGGCCCCGAGGTGTCGCTGTTCTGCGTTGTCGACGGCGCCACCGTGGTGCCGCTGTTGCCGGCGCAGGACTTCAAGCGGGTCGGTGAGGGTGATAGCGGACCCAACACCGGCGGCATGGGCGCGTACGCGCCGCTGCCGTGGCTGCCCGAGGACGTCTACCGCGAAATCGTCAGCGGAATCGTCGAACCCGTTGCGGCCGAACTGGTTAAGCGGGGCAGCCCGTTTTCCGGATTGCTCTACGTCGGCCTGGCGATCACCGCGAAGGGACCCGCGGTGGTCGAATTCAACTGCCGCTTCGGGGATCCCGAGACCCAGGCCGTGCTGGCGCTGCTGGAGTCGCCGCTCGGCCAGCTGCTCCACGCCGCGGGCACCGGCGCGCTCGCCGAGTTCGGGGAGTTGCGCTGGCGGGACGGCGCCGCGGTGACGGTGGTGCTGGCCGCCGAAAACTACCCGGGGCGCCCCCGCGTCGGCGACGTCATCGTCGGATCCGAAGCCGACGGGGTGCTGCACGCGGGAACGGCGCGCCGCGACGACGGCGCGGTCGTCTCGTCGGGCGGTCGGGTGCTGTCGGTGGTGGGCACCGGCGCGGACCTGTCCGCCGCCCGCGCGAACGCGTACGACATCCTGAGTTCGATTCGATTGCCCGGCGGTCATTTCCGCAGTGACATCGCCCTCGCTGCGGCGGAGGGCAAGATCAGCGTCTAGAACGCCGCGGCTTGCCCGTCGCGGCGCGGATCGCTCGCCGCCAGGTACCCGTCGTCGAGGCGCCAGATCGCCTGGCAGCTGCCGAACTGGTTGTAGTCGTCGACGGCGACCAGGTCGTGACCCCGCCGCTGCAGCTCGTCCAGCGTCGACTGCGGAAAGCCGTTCTCGCAGCTGACCTGTGTTCCCTGCACCCAGCGAAATCGCGGGCCGTCGCACGCGGCCTGCGGATTCTGCCCGTGGTCGGCGATGCGCACCATCACCTGCACGTGGCCCTGGGGCTGCATGGTGCCGCCCATCACCCCGAAGCTCATCACCGGGGCGCCGTCCTTGGTGACGAATCCCGGGATGATCGTGTGGTAGGGACGTTTGCCCGGCGCGACCCGGTTCGGATGACCCTCCGCCACAACGAAATCCGCGCCCCTGTTCTGAAGGGAGACCCCGGTGCCCGGCACCACCACACCCGAGCCGAACCCCATGTAGTTGGACTGGATCATCGACACCATGATCCCGCTGGCATCGGCGGCGGTCAGATACACGGTGCCCCCACGCGGGGTGCCGGCCGATGCCGGTTTGGCTCGTGTTCGATCGATCAGGGCCGCGCGCTCGCGAAGGTAATCCTTGTCCAGCAGGCGATCGGGAGCCAGGGCCATGTGGTCGATGTCGGCGACATAGGCGTGCGCGTCGGCGAAAGCGAGCTTCACCGCTTCGATCTGCAGGTGCACGCTGTCGGCGGAATCCGCCGGCAATGAGGACATGTCGAAGTGCTCCAGGATGCCCAGCGCGATCAGCGCCACGATCCCCTGACCATTGGGCGGTATCTCGTGCACGGTGTATCCGCGGTAACCGGCATCGATCGTGCCGACCCAGTCGGCGCGGTGCGCGGCGAGGTCGCTGGCCCGCATCACGCCGCCGTTGGCCGACGCGTGCGCCTCGAGTTCGGCGGCAATGTCTCCGCGGTAGAACGCCTCGCCGTTGGTCGCCGCGATCCGTTCGAGCGTGGCCGCATGAGCGGGAAACCTAAACAGCTCACCGGGTTTCGGTGCCCGGCCCGCGGGCAGGAAAGCCTCGGCAAACCCGGGCTGGTCCCTGAACAGCGGCACCTGGGCGGCCCATTGCTCCGCGACGGTCGGCGAGACCAGGAAACCGTTGCGGCCGTAGGAGATCGCGGGTTCGAAGAGCTTCTCGAACGGAAGTTTGCCGAATTTTGCGTGGAGCTCCGCCCACGCGGACACGGCCCCGGGCACCGTCACCGAATTCCAGCCGGCCGCGGGAACGGCGTTGCCGCCGAAGTATTCCGGCGTCCAGCCGGCGGGGGAGCGACCGGACGCGTTCAGGCCGTGCAAGCGCTGCCCGTCCCAGACGATGGCGAACGCGTCCGAGCCGATACCGTTCGACACCGGCTCCACCAGCGTCAGGGTGACGGCGGTCGCGATCGCGGCGTCCACCGCGCTGCCGCCCTCGGCCAACATGCGCAGACCAGCCTGGGCCGCGAGGGGTTGCGATGTGCAGACGACGTTCGCCGCCACGACGGGCTTTCGCGGCCAGGCGTAGGGGAGGCTCCAACCGAACGGTGTGGTCACGGTCGGATCGTCGCACGGGCGCCCTGTGAACCCTCTGTGGGGGCCATACGACTGTTCTCAAACTTGATAGCGCATGTGCTATCGGATTCGGGACTCGATATCCCCAAGGAGAGCCGGCTCTTCAGACCGCGTGGCTGCCAACTCAGGCCGTCAGCAGCGGCGCCATCCAGGTCAGCTCGGCCGGCAGATGCGAGCTCCAGAATTCGCCGTTGTGCCCGCCGGGCGAGAAGCCGCCGGCGGGTGGGTTGGGCAGTTGCGCGATGAACTGCTTCGTCGCCCCGTAGAACGGGTCGCTGTCGCCGCAATCGATCCGGATCGGGATCGACGCCAGCGCCGGCATTCCGAACACCGAGTTCGCCGCGAAGTCGTCGGGCCCGTCGAACGCGCCGGGCGCGGCCGCCCCGGAGGACAGCCACAACGCCGGGCTCACCGCACAGATCGCGGCGGTGCGCCCGGCCCCCAGCCGCCCGCCGAGCAGCAACGCGCCGTATCCACCCATCGACCAGCCCAGGAATGCGACGCGCGAGGTGTCCAGGTCTTGGCTTCCCAGCATCGGGATGAGCTCGTTGAGCACCATCGCCCCGGCGTCCTCGCCCGAGGCCCTCTTGTGCCAATAGCCACCACCGCCGTCCACGGCGACCACCGCAAACGGCGGCAACCCGGCGTTGACGGCCTGCGCGAGGCCCTGTTCGACACCGCCGGCCATCACGGTGGCGGCGTCGCTGCCCTTACCGTGCAGCGCGATCACCGGCCGCAGCGCCTTGGTCTGCCCGGGCGGCCGGGCGATCGCCCAGTTGGTGCTGACCCCGCCGCGCGCCGCCGACACGAAGGAGCCCGTCACCATCGTCGGCGCAGCCTGGGCCGGCGCCGCGGGCTCGAGCGGTGCGGGTGCCGCGGGCGGGCGGTCGCCGCCCCAAGACACCGGCGTGGCGTGTGACGTTCGGGGCTGGAACAGGGCGTATGCTCCCGTAGCACCGATGGCCGCGCCGGCGCCGAGACCGAGCAGGGTTCGGCGGCTCAGGTCGGGCATGCGGGCCATCATGCCATGACCGTTTGGCCGAAATGGCAATGCAGTACCACTTTTGCTGGCACGATGGCTACTCGTGACTGCAGCAGTTACTCCAAAGGGAGAACGTCGACGGTATGCGCTGGTGAGCGCCGCCGCCGAGCTGCTCGCCGAGGGTGGGTTCGAGGCGGTGCGGCACCGGGCGGTCGCCCGGCGCGCCGGCCTGCCCCTGGCGTCCACCACCTACTACTTCTCATCGCTTGACGACCTGATCGCGCGCGCCGTCGAGCACATCGGAATGATCGAGATCGCGCAGCTGCGCTCCCGGGTCAACGCGTTGTCCCGGCGGCGACGCGGACCCGAGACCACCGCCGAGGTACTGGCGGACCTGCTGGTGGGCGACCTGTCCGACCCGGCGCTCACCGAGCAACTGATCTCGCGCTACGAGCGGCACATCGCCTGCACGCGCCTGCCCGCCCTGCGCGAGACCATGCGCCGCAGCCTGCGCCAGCGCGCCGAGGCAGTGGCCGAGGCGCTGGAGCGATCCGGCCGATCGGTTCGCATCGAGCTGGTGTGCACGCTGATCTGCGCGGTCGACGGCTCGGTGGTCTCCGCTCTGGTCGAGGGTGGCGATCCCGCCGCCGCCGCGCTGGGCACCGTGGTCGAGCTGGTCGACGTGCTCGCCCCGATCGACCCGCGTCCGGTGCAGATCTGAGCCGTCACGGCAGCGACGGCGTCACGATGGCCCCGGTGGCTACATCGCCGTAGATCGTGACGTCGGCCGGGCGGCGCTGCGCGTACAACGCGACGTAGGCGCAGACGACGGCATCGACCGGATCTTCGGCGCGGCGCAGCTCGCTTTTGCGTTGCGCGGCGACGACTTCCCGCCGTAGCCGCGCCCAGCCGTCGTGGCCGTCGACGCGCAGCGGCACCGCGGCGTGCGCAAGCTTTTCGATGCCGTCCATCAGGAGCAGCAGTTCCGATTTGAGGCGCGCGACGTCGCGGCCCGGCTTGGCCTTGTACTTGAGGGTGCGCTCGAGCCGGAACAGCACGACGGTCGCCGAATGGGGGTAGACCTCGATGGCGCGCCGAGCGGCCGGCGACCGCGGGTCCATGTCGAGGCCCAGCGTCTCGGCCAGCCGCGCCGCGCGCGGCGTTTCGGCGAACTCCGGTTTGGCGGTATTACATGGATGCGCGCCCGCCTCGAACCTGCGGAAATCGCGGTTGAGCGCCGCCTCGGCGGGCCGCTGGCCGCTGGGATTGGTCACCACCAGCGGCGCGTCGAACGCCACCACGCAGTCGCCCCCGACATAGGGAGACACGGCGGCGAGCACGTCGGCGTCGTCGCGCGCGGCGCCGAGGTGCACGAGGTGGCCGTCGGCGTCGACCACGGCGACGCCGGTCGGCTTGCGACCGCCCCAGGCCAGGTCCACGCCGACGAAGTACACCGCGCATATTGTGCCGCGAAAGTGCAACTACCGACATCGCCACTCGGCGGATGCGTCGCCAGTTGCACTCTCGCGGAATTCGACCCACCGTAAGCTGTGTGCTTGTGAGCATTCCGAACGTGCTGGCCACCCGGTACGCCAGCGCCGAGATGGTCGCGATCTGGTCGCCGGAGGCCAAGGTCGTCGCGGAGCGGCGGCTGTGGCTGGCGGTGCTGCGGGCCCAGGCCGAGCTGGGAGTGGACGTTCCCCCCGAGGCGATCGCCGACTACGAGCGGGTGCTCGAGGACGTCGACCTGGCCTCGATCGCCAACCGCGAACGCGCGCTGCGCCACGACGTCAAGGCCCGCATCGAGGAATTCAACGCGTTGGCCGGCCATGAGCACGTGCACAAGGGGATGACGAGCCGCGACCTGACCGAGAACGTCGAGCAGTTGCAGATCCGGCGGTCGCTGGAATTGGTCTTCTCGCACGGTGTTGCGGTGGCGGCCCGGCTCGCCGAGCGGGCGGTGACCTATCGCGACCTGGTGATGGCCGGACGCAGCCACAACGTCGCCGCGCAGGCCACCACGTTGGGCAAGCGGTTCGCCTCGGCGGCCCAGGAGACGCTGATCGCGTTGGACCGCATGGGGGAGCTGATCGACCGTTACCCGCTGCGCGGCATCAAGGGCCCGATGGGCACCGCGCAGGACATGCTGGACCTGCTCGGCGGCGACACGGCCAAGCTGACCGAACTCGAGGGACGCGTCGCCGACTTTCTGGGCTTCGCAACGGTTTTGACCAGCGTCGGGCAAATCTACCCGCGATCGCTGGATCACGACGTGATCTCCGCGCTGGTGCAGCTCGGCGCCGGGCCGTCGTCGATGGCGCACACCATCCGGCTGATGGCCGGGCACGAGCTCGTCACCGAAGGGTTCGCCGAAGGGCAGGTCGGCTCGTCGGCGATGCCGCACAAGATGAACACCCGCAGTTGCGAACGGGTCAACGGGTTGCAGGTGGTGCTGCGCGGCTACGCCGCCATGGCCGCCGAGCTGGCCGGCGCGCAGTGGAACGAGGGCGACGTGTTCTGCTCGGTGGTGCGCCGAATCGCATTGCCGGACAGCTTCTTCGCCATCGACGGACAGATCGAGACGTTCCTGACCGTGCTCGACGAGTTCGGCGCCTACCCGGCGGTGATCGCCCACGAGCTGGATCGCTACCTGCCGTTCCTGGCCACCACCAAGGTGCTCATGGCCGCCGTGCGCGCCGGCATGGGTCGCGAGGCGGCCCACCACGTGATCCGGGAACACGCGGTGGCGACGGCCCTGGCCATGCGGGAACGCGGCGCCGAGCCCGACCTGCTCGACCGCTTGGCCGCCGACGAGCGACTCCCGCTGGACCGCGCTGCGCTGGAGGCCGCGCTGGCCGACAAGAAGGCGTTCACCGGTGCCGCCGGTGACCAGGTGGACGAGGTGGTCGCGGCGGTGGACGCCTTGGTCAGTCGCTACCCGGACGCGGCCAAATACACTCCGGGCGCAATCCTGTGACTCTCGCGGGCGCGCTCTCGGGGATCGACTTCACCGATCTCGACAACTTCGCCGGCGGGTTCCCGCACGAGCTGTTCGCCGTGCATCGGCGAGAGGCGCCGGTCTATTGGCACGAGCCGACCGACAACACCCCCGACGGCGAGGGCTTTTGGTCCGTCGCAACGTACGCGGAAACCCTTGAGGTGCTGAAGGACCCGGCCACCTACTCGTCAGTCACCGGTGGGCAGCGGCCATACGGGGGCACGCTGCTGCAGGACCTGGCCATCGCGGGCCAGGTGCTCAACATGATGGACGATCCGCGCCACACCCAGATCCGGCGGCTCGTCAGCTCCGGGCTGACGCCGCGCATGATCGGCCGCGTCGAGGACGACCTGCGCACCCGGGCGCGCCGGCTGCTCGACTCGGTGGTGCCGGGCGAACCGTTCGACTTCCTGGTCGACGTCGCCGCCGAACTGCCGATGCAGATGATCTGCATCCTGCTGGGAGTGCCTGAATCCGAACGACATTGGCTGTTTCAGGCCATCGAACCACAGTTCGACTTCGGCGGCTCGCGCAAGGCCGCCCTTTCGCAACTGTCCGAGGCGGAGGCCGGGTCGCGGATGTACGCCTACGGCCAGGAGCTCATCGCGTCCAAGCGCGCCGAGCCCACCGACGACATGCTGTCGATCGTCGCGAACGCCACGGTCGACGACGAGGACGCCCCGGCGCTCTCCGATCTCGAGCTGTACCTGTTCTTCAGCCTGCTGTTCAGCGCGGGCGCGGAGACGACGCGCAACGCGGTCGCCGGCGGCCTGCTGGCGCTGGCCGAGCACCCCGACCAACTGCAGGCGCTGCGTTCGGATTTCGGCTTGCTGCCGACGGCGGTCGAGGAGATGGTGCGGTGGACGTCGCCGTCGCCGTCGAAGCGGCGCACCGCCACCCGCGACGTCACGCTCGGCGGGCAGTCCATTCAGGCGGGACAGAAGGTCCAGATCTGGGAGGGCTCGGCCAACCGCGACGCCGACGTGTTCGACCGGGCCGACGAATTCGACATCAACCGGAAGCCGAACCCGCACTTGGGCTTCGGTCAGGGAATCCACTATTGCCTGGGCGCCAATCTGGCCCGCCTGGAGCTGCGGGTGCTGTTCGAGGAACTGCTGACGCGCTTCGGCGCCGTGCGGGTCGCCCGGCCCGTCGAATGGACGCGCAGCAATCGGCACACCGGCATCCGGCACCTGGTCGTGGAGCTGCGCGAGGAACAGTGACGATCCGCCTCGCCGATGCCGAGCCGTCACCCGATGTGTTCGCCGCGGTGATGGCGACCGGAATCTTGTCGATCGGCGCGCGCGACCACGGATACCGGTGGGCCAGCGACGCGCTCGGCGTCCTGGCCACCGTCGCTCTGGCTGTCCTGGTCGCCGTCACGGTCATCGCCGCCGCGCGTCGCAACCTCCGCTGGGACCTCACGGATCCCGACGTCACCCTGAGGCTGTTCACCTTCGTGGCCGCGTGCGCGGTGATCGACGCACGGCTGTCGTCCAACGTGTGGGTGCTGCGGGTGCTCGGTGCGATCGGGCTGTCGGCCTGGCTCGTGCTGATCGCGCTCAGCGCGCGAAACATGTTGGCGCCCAGCCGGACCGCGCTGCGTGACCACGCCAGCGGCGCGTGGGAACTGGCCAGTGTCGGGACATCCGGTCTGGCGATCGTGATGGCTCAGCTGGCGCACCGCACCGGCCATCGCTGGTGGCTGACCGTTGCCCTGCCGATGTGGGCGGCGGCGATCTGCATCTACGGCCTGATGACCTGGCTGATCCTGTGGCGCGCGATCGCCGAGCGCCAGGATCGTGACGGGTTCGAGCCGGACAGCTGGATCCTGATGGGTGGCCTGGCCATCGCCACCCTGGCCGGCGACGACATCCACGCCCTGGCACCCGACGGGCTGGCCGGGCCGGTGCGGGTGGTCACCGTGGTGACGTGGGTGGCCGCCACCCTGTGGATACCGCCGCTGATCTACTTCGGCCTGCGCCGGATCAACCATCGACCCGATTCGCTGCGGTTCGCCGGTGTGTGGTGGGCGCTGGTGTTCCCGCTGGGCATGTACTCCGCCGCCAGCTACGCCATGGCAGGCGAAATCGGTCAACGTTCGCTGACCACGGTTTCGCTGGTCTTCTTCTGGGACGCGTTGGCGGCGTGGCTGATTGTGGTCCTCGCCGGGTTACTGCGCGTGTCACGGCCGGTGGCTGACCGCCCGTAAGCGCAAATTAACGCCTCGGACTGAAGAGTTCTCGCCGAACCTGCATAATCTCCCGGTGACCAATACCTCTCGTGTTCGCTCGTTCGTTGTTGCACTGCTCGCTGCGTTGCCGATGCTGGCGATTCCGGTCGCCGCCGCCGACCCGCCGCAGGGTGCACACATCACCGACATCCAGCACGTCAACGACCGGTGGGACAAGGTTTCCGTCTACTCACCCTCGATGAACACCGTCATCGTTAACGATGTCTACAAGGCCCCCAACGCTGGCGCACCCGTCTTCTACCTACTACCCGGCATCGACGGCGGCGACGACAGAGCTTGGTTCGGCATGACCGACATCCAAGGCTTCTTCGCCAACAAGAACGTCAACGTCGTCTCCCCGCTCGGCGGTCCCTTCAGTTGGTGGACCAACTGGGTCAACGATGGCGGCAAGCAATACCAGACCTACATGACCAGGGAACTGCCCCCGGTGATCAACGCGCAGTACCACGCCAACGGCAAGAACGCCGTCGGCGGACTCTCGAGCACCGGCGGCACCGCCATCGACTACGCCGTCCAGGCGCCGGGAGTCTTCCGGGCCGTCGCTTCCTACAGCGGTTTTCCGTCCGTTTCCGACCCGGATGAGGCGCAACAGGTCTCGCTGACTTTGGCCAGTGGCGGCCAAAGCGCCGAGAACATGTGGGGACCCCTCGGCGGCCCCGAATGGGTGGCCCACGACCCGTCGAAGAACGCCGGAAAGTTGAGGGGCGTAGCGGTTTACGCTGCCGCGTCCGGCAGCGGCGGCGTGGGCGACGTCGACCGGCTGCCCGCGGGCTTCGGGCCGAACGTCGCCGGCGGGCTCATCGAACGCATCACCGCCGACAGCACCAAGCGGTTCGCCGATGCCGCGAACGCCGCCGGGCTGCGGATCACCTACATCGTTCGCCCCGAGGGCTCGCACACCTGGGGCCTCTTCGAGTCGGAGATGCAGGAGTCCTGGAACACCACCGTCGGACCGGCGCTCGGCGCATAGCGCGGTTAGCGGGCGCGCAGCGCGATTCCGGCCGACCGTAATTCCAGCGCGGCCAGCGCCCGGATGGTGACCGGATCCTCGCGCCGCCATCCGCCGACCGGGTCCGCGCTGATCGCGGCCAGCTTGCGCGGCGCCCGGTTCGTCAGGGCCCGCAGCGCCAGCAGCTGTTCGCCGGCCGGGGTCGCCGCCAGGCCGCTGACGGTCCACTTGCGCCGGAAGAAGCGCAGCCGCAGCAACAGCCACGGGACGACCACGATGAGCAGCGGCACGGCGACTACGGCCAGCGCCGCCAGCACCGCGAGCCAACCCGCGGTGGTCTCCAGGCTGTGCCCCGCCGCCGCGATGTCGAGGGCGGCGGCGCTGGCCGACGCGAGTGGCTTGCTGACCGCATCGCCGAGCACCGGGATGTTGTGCGCGCCCTGGCCGGCCGACGCCAGGTTGCCCGCGACGCCATTCGCGCCGATCTCGACCTGTCGGCCGGCCTCGGCGATGGTCGAGATGGCGTCGTAGACGGCCGTGCCGACGACCAGCCACAGCGCCGTCCACAGGAAGATGGCGAAGTCGCTGAACAGTTGGACGGCCAGCCGGCCGGGGGTGGTGGCATAGGGCAGAACCCGCGAGGGCAGCGATGTCATAGCGCAATACCAGCACAGGGCCGGGCGTTCGGCGCCCGATAGGCTGGCTCGATGCGCCCTGCACTGCCCGAGTACGAGCATCTGGCCAGCGGCAAGGTCCGCGAGATCTACCGCGTCGACCACGAGCACCTGCTGCTGGTGGCGAGCGACCGGATCTCCGCGTACGACTACGTCCTGGACAGCACGATCCCGGACAAGGGGCGCATCCTGACCGCGATGAGCGTCTTCTTCTTCGGACTCGTCGACGCGCCCAACCATCTGGCCGGTCCGCCGGACGACCCCCGCATCCCCGATGAGGTGCTCGGCCGTGCGCTGGTGGTGCGACGGCTCGAGATGCTTCCGGTGGAATGCGTGGCCCGCGGGTACCTGACCGGCTCCGGGCTGCTGGACTACCAGGCGACCGGCAAGGTCTGCGGCATCGCGCTGCCGCCGGGCCTGGTGGAAGCCAGCAAGTTCGCCAACCCGCTGTTCACCCCGGCGACGAAGGCGGCGCTGGGCGACCACGACGAGAACATTTCATTCGCCCGGGTGATCGAGCTGGTCGGTGGGGTGCGGGCCAACCAGCTGCGCGACCGCACCCTGCAGATCTACGTTCAGGCCGCCGACCACGCACTCACGAGGGGAATCATCATCGCCGACACCAAATTTGAATTCGGCACCGACGCGGGTGGCAACCTGCTGCTGGCCGACGAGATCTTCACACCCGATTCCTCGCGGTACTGGCCGGCCCGCGATTACCGGCCCGGTGTGGTCCAGACCAGTTTCGACAAGCAGTTCGTCCGCAACTGGCTGACCGGCCCCGAGTCCGGTTGGGATCGCCACGGGTCGCAGCCCCCGCCACCGCTTCCCGACGACATCATCGACGCGACCCGAAGCCGTTACATCGAGGCGTACGAGCGCATTTCGGGTCTGAGCTTCGACGACTGGATCGGCCCGGGCGCATGACGGACGCCGCACTGGACGCGCCCACGCCGCCCGTCGCGAAGCGGGTGGAGACCCGGCGGGAATTCCACGGTGACGTGTTCATCGATCCGTACGAGTGGTTGCGCGACAAGGCCGACCCCGAGGTCATCGGCTACCTGGAGGCCGAGAACGACTACGTCGATGCGATGACGGCTCACCTGGAACCGTTGCGGCAGAAGATCTTCGACGAGATCAAGTCGCGCACCAAGGAGACGGATCTGTCGGTACCCACCCGGCAGGGCGACTGGTGGTACTACGCCCGCACCTTCGAGGGAAAGCAGTACCGCGTCCAATGCCGGTGCCCCGTCGCCGACCCCGATGACTGGGACCCGCCGATCCTCGACGAGAACACCGAAATCCCCGGCGAGCAAGTCCTACTCGACTCGAACGCCGAAGCCGAAGGCCACGAATTCTTCGCGTTGGGCGCCGCCACGGTCAGCCTGGACAGCAACCTGCTGGCGTACTCCGTCGATACGGTCGGCGACGAACGTTATACCCTGCGGTTTAAGGACTTACGCACGGGCGAGCAGTACCCCGACGAGATCGCGGACATCGCCGCGGGAGCCACCTGGGCGGCCGACAACCGCACGGTGTACTACCTGACCCTGGACCCGGCTCACCGCCCCGACAAGGTCTGGCGCTACCGGCTCGGCTCCGGCGAACCTTCGGAGCTGGTGTATCACGAAGCCGACGAACGGTATTGGCTGGGCGTCGGGCTCACCCGAAGCGAGAAGTACGTGTTCATCGCGGCGGGTTCGTCGATCACCTCGGAGATGCTGTATGCGGACGCCGCCGATCCGCGGGCAGCGTTCACCGTCGTGCTGCCGCGGCGCGAAGGCGTCGAGTACTCGGTCGAGCACGCGGTGGTCGGCGGGGAGGACCGGTTCCTGATCCTGCACAACGACGGTGCGGTGAACTTCACGCTCACCGAGGCGCCCGTCAGCGATCCGACACGACAGCGCACCCTGATCCCGCACCGCGACGACGTCCGGCTCGACGGAATGGACGCCTTCGCCCGCCACCTCGTCGTGAGCTACCGCCGCGAGGCGTTGCCCCGGATTCAGTTGTGGCCCATCGGTTCCGACGGGGAATACGGTGAGCCCGAGGAAATCTCCTTCGACTCGGAGCTGATGTCGAGCGGTCTTGGCGGCAACCCCACCTGGGACTCGCCCAAGCTGCGGATCCGTGCGGGATCGTTGGTCACCCCGGCGCAGGTTTACGACATCGACCTCGCCACCGGTGAGCGCACGTTGCTGCGCGAGCAGCCCGTCCTCGGCGGCTACCGGCCCGCCGACTACGTGGAGCGGCGGGACTGGGCGCGCGCGGACGACGGGACCCGAATCCCGGTGTCGATCGTGCACCGCGCCGACGTTGAGTTTCCCGCGCCGGCACTGCTCTACGGTTACGGCGCCTACGAGATATGCACCGACCCAAGCTTTTCCATTGCCCGGCTGTCGTTGCTGGACCGGGGCATGGTGTTCGCCATCGCCCATGTCCGCGGCGGTGGTGAGATGGGCCGGCTGTGGTACGAGCACGGCAAGCTGTTGGAGAAGAAGAACACCTTCACCGATTTTGTCGCGGTGGCAAGGCATTTGGTGGATACGGGCCTGACCCGGCCGCAGCAGCTGGTCGCGCTGGGCGGTAGTGCGGGGGGCCTCTTGGTGGGTGCGGTGGCCAACCTGGCGCCGGACCTCTTCGCCGGCATCCTCGCACAGGTCCCCTTCGTCGACCCGCTGACCACCATCCTCGATCCCTCGTTGCCGCTGACCGTCACCGAATGGGACGAATGGGGAAACCCGTTGAGCGACAGCGATGTCTACGCCTACATGAAGTCGTATTCGCCCTACGAGAACGTCGAAGCCAGGCAGTACCCGGCCATCCTGGCGATGACGTCGCTGAACGACACCCGGGTCTACTACGTCGAGCCCGCCAAATGGGTTGCAGCGCTGCGGCACGCCAACACCGACGGTAACGCGATCCTGTTGAAGACCCAGATGAAGGCGGGACACGGCGGCGTCAGCGGTCGCTACAAGGCCTGGCAGGAAACCGCGTTCCAGTACGCGTGGCTGCTAGCCGCTGCCGACCGCGACCGCTACGGCGGCGGCCAGGAAAACGGCCTGGATCGCGGTGCGCAGGGGTAGCCGGGTCGTCATCGACTTGGGGGGATCGGGCATCCGGGAGGCGTAGACGTTGGCTGGGAACATGGCCAGCATCAGCACCAGCAGGCAGACGGCCGCCGCCACCCGGGTCACCGGAATGAGCAGGCCCACGGCCCCGAGCAGCTCCAGCAATCCGGTGATGGTGACCAGGTAGCCGGGGGCGGGCAGGCGCGGCGGCACGATCGCGATGAGGTCGCGCCGCAGCGGCGGGGCGAAGTGTGAAAACCCGGTCAGCAAGAACATCGCCGCCAGCCCGACGGCGAGCGCGGCCGTCCAGTTGTTGGCGTACGGGACGCCGAGCCAGCCGATGCTCCGCGCGGTGATGGTGGCCACTAGCAACGTGATCAACGGGGCCATTTCGATTCCAATCTAGACAATGACAAGATCCTAGCACCAGAAGGTAAACCCCTATCTAGTCACTGTCAAGTTTGGTCGCTATGCTGGCCTGATGGCCCGTCCCAACTACCACCACGGCGACCTGCGCGCGGTGATCCTCGCCGAGGCCGCGCGCCAGGTGGCCGAGCGCGGCGCCGACGGGATCTCGTTGCGCGAGCTGGCCCGCGGCGCGGGCGTGTCGCACGCCGCCCCCGCCCACCACTTCACCGATCGGCGCGGGTTGTTCACCGCGCTGGCCACCGAGGGCTTCCGGCTGTTGGCCGAGACGCTGACCCGCGCGCGGGGCCGCTTCACCGACGCCGCCCTGGCCTACGTGCGGTTCGCCCTCGAGCACCCCGGCCACTACCAGGTGATGTTCAACCGGTCGCTCCTGGACGCCGCGGACGCCGAACTGGCCGCCGCCGAGGCCGCCGCCGGGGCCGAGCTATCCCGGGGCGTCGCGACGTTGCGGGATCCCAACGCGCGGGCCGATCCTGCCGCCGCTCAGCTGGCGGCCTGGTCACTGGTCCACGGGTTTTCGACGCTGTGGCTCAACGACGCGGTCAACGCCGCCGTCAAACAGGCCGATCCGATGGACACCGTGCTGCGGATCGCCACCATGCTGTTCGAGAGTTAGTCGAGGTCCTCGCCCGCCGTTACGATCGCGGGCTGCTTCGGCAGGAACATCGCCGGGATGACGGTCAGTGTCACCAGCACGACCGCGATCACGAATACCGTTGTGTACGCGTGGGAAAGGTCGTGCAGGACGTTGTCGGCAAAGCCGGGGGCGAGCGCCTTCGGTGGGACGGCCGACGGGTCGACCGGTGTCCCGGTGGCGGCGGCTTTCTGTTGGAGGGCGGCGAGTTTGTTTGCCGCCGCGATGTTCTCGCTGCGGTTGAACTGGTTGGTGATGATCATCGACATCAGCGCGGTTCCCATCGAGCCGCCGATCTGATGGCTGACGCTCATCAGCGTTGTGCCGCAGGCGATCTGGTGGGGTGACAGGGCCTGCACGGACGCCACCGAGAGCGGCATCATCGTGCACCCCATGCCCAGCCCCATGACCGCCAGGGCGATCAACAGCGTGGGCAGGTACGCCGCCTGCCGGGCCACACCGAAAGCGAAGGCCCCCAGGCCCGCGGTGATCAGCGCGATGCCGATCAACACGATCTTGCCCGGGCCCTGCCTGTCCACCAGCGGCCCGGTCAGCCGCATGGTGAGCATGGCGCCCAGCCCCTGCGGGATCATGTGCACGCCGGCCTGCATCGGCGTCTGGTGCAACACCTGCTGGAAGTAGCTCGGGAGCAACAGGCCCGCCCCGAAAAACGCGATGGCGAACAGCACCATCGTCACGTTGGCCTGGCTGATCACCTTGTTCTGGAACAACCGCAGGTCGATCAACGGGTGGTCGGTACGGCGCCGCGCGTGGAGGACGAACGCGGCGATCAACAGCAGGCCGACGGCCGCCGGTATCAGGACGCGGCGATCGGCAACCGTCCCGCAGCGCGGGACGGAGGACACCGCGAACAGGAACGTCGCCAGGCCCGGCGACAGCAGCAGCCCGCCGACGACGTCGAACGTCTCCGAGCGCGTGGGGTGATCCCTGGGGAACACCACTGCCGCCAGAACCAGCGTCAAGAGCCCAATCGGCAGGTTGATCAGGAAGATCCACCTCCAGCTGGAGGTGTCGATGAGCCAGCCGCCCAGGATCGGCCCCCCGATCGGGGCGAGCAGCATGGGGATGCTCAGGATCGACATCAGGCGGCCGAGGCGGCCGGGGCCGGCCTCGCGGGTCATGATCACGAATCCCAGCGGCATCAGCATGCCGCCGCCGATCCCCTGCACCACTCGAAACACGATGAGCTGCAGGATCGTTGACGCGACCGCGCACAGCAACGAGCCCAGCGCGAACGCCACCACCGATCCCATGAAAAGCCGTTTGGTGCCGAACCGGTCGGCGGCCCAGCCCGTCAACGGGATCACGGTCGCCAGCGCCAGCGTGTAGCCGGTCATCGTCCAGGCGACGATGGCCTGCGACGACCCGAATTGGTCAATGAAGGTGCGTTGCGCGACGGCGACGACGGTGACGTCCAGGATTGCCATCACGGTGGCCAGCAGGCACACCCCGGAGACCCGTAACAGCCTGGCGTCCAGCTTGTCGGGGTAGACATGGGCGCCCGGATGCTGAGGCGGAGCGGTGGGCGGCGAGGTGTCGGCCGCTGCTGAACGGGCCTTATCCATGGCGTTGCTTAGCATATCGAATCGATTGCGTCCGCCGACGGTGGGACGCGTTTGCTGTCGGGGGCCGTTCGGGCGCCCGGGCGCGCGCAGATTCGCTGCTTGCGGGCCTGCCCGGCCGAATTTCCGCCTGGGCCGATATACGCCTGCCGTCTGCGTGTCCTTCACCGTCCCGACACCTGGAATCGTCAAACTGCAGGTGTGTCTGGAAAATTGATCGTCTCGGTGTCCGGGATCGGCGAGCGGACCCTGGGCGACGTCGAGGCGTTCTGCGCACAAATGGATGCCCGCAAGGTCCCGGTCTCGTTGCTGGTTGCTCCCCGGCTCAAGGGCGACTACCGGCTCGACCGCGACCCGCGCACCGTGGAGTGGCTGACGGCCCGTCGGGCCGGCGGCGACGCCATCGTGCTGCACGGCTACGACGACCCCGCAACCAAGAAGCGTCGCGGCGAATTCGCGGTGCTGCGCGCGCACGAGGCCAACCTGCGACTGATGGGCGCCGACCGGGTGCTCGAGCACCTCGGGCTGCGCACCCGCCTCTTCGCGGCACCGGGCTGGGTGGTGTCCCCGGGCGTGGTCAAGGCCTTGCCGCAGAACGGCTTTCGGCTGCTCGCCGATCTGCACGGGATCACCGACCTGGTCCGGCACAGCACGGTCCGCACCCGGGTGCTGGGCATCGGCGAGGGTTTCCTGACCGAGCCGTGGTGGTGCCGCATGGTCGTGCTGTCCGCCGAACGCATCGCGCGCCGCGGCGGCATCGTGCGGGTCGCCGTCGCCGCGCACCAACTGCGCAAGCCCGGGCCGCTGCAGGCGATGCTGGACGCCGTCGACCTGGCGTCGATGCACGGCTGCAACCCGACCGTCTACAAGTGGCGGGCCCACAGCGCGGTCCTCGACGCCGCCTGACCGAGCGGCTGATTGGCCCGCCGGCCGCGGGCATTACCCTGTTGCCACATGAGCGATTCTTCGGTCGCGGGGTTCGCCGCTGACGCGATCATCGTCGGTGCCGGTCTTTCGGGTCTGGTGGCCGCCTGCGAGTTGGTCGAGCGCGGCCTGCGGGTGCTGATCCTCGACCAGGAGAACAGCGCCAATCTGGGCGGGCAGGCCTTCTGGTCGTTCGGCGGTCTCTTCTTCGTCGACAGCCCGGAGCAACGCCGGCTCGGCATCCGCGACAGCCACGAGTTGGCCCTCCAAGATTGGCTCGGCACAGCGGCGTTCGACCGGCCCGAGGACTACTGGCCACGCCAATGGGCGCATGCCTACGTCGATTTCGCGGCCGGGGAGAAACGCAGTTGGCTGCGCGCCCGGGGCCTCAAGATTTTTCCGTTGGTGGGTTGGGCCGAGCGCGGCGGTTACGGCGCGCAGGGACATGGCAATTCGGTTCCCCGCTTCCACATCACCTGGGGCACCGGGCCGGCGCTGGTCGAGATCTTCGCGCGCCGGTTGCGGGATCGCTCGTCGGTGCGCTTCGCGCACCGCCACCGGGTCGACGAGCTGATCCTAGAGGGCAGCGCGGGTGGCGCGGTGACCGGCGTCCGCGGCACGGTGCTGGAGCCCTCGGCTGAGGCGCGCGGCGTGGCGTCGTCGCGAACCGCGGTGGGGGAGTTCGAGTTCCGGGCCTCAGCGGTGATCGTCACCAGCGGCGGCATCGGCGGCAATCACGAGCTGGTGCGCAAGAATTGGCCCAGGCGGATGGGCCGCGTGCCCGAGCAGTTGCTCAGCGGCGTGCCCGCGCACGTCGACGGCAGGATGATCGGCATCTCCCAGCGGGCCGGCGCGCGGGTCATCAACCCCGACCGGATGTGGCATTACACCGAGGGCATCACCAACTACGACCCGATCTGGCCGCTGCACGGCATCCGCATCATCCCGGGCCCGTCGTCGTTGTGGCTTGATGCGTCCGGCAAGCGGTTGCCGGTGCCCCTGTATCCCGGCTTCGACACCCTCGGCACGCTCGAGCACATCACCAAGTCCGGCCATGACTACACCTGGTTTGTGTTGAACGCCAAGATCATTGAGAAGGAGTTCGCGCTCTCCGGTCAGGAGCAGAACCCCGACCTGACCGGTCAGAGCGTGCGTGAGCTGGTGCGCAATCGGGCCAGCTCCGGGCCGCCGGCACCGGTGCAGGCCTTCATCGACCGGGGCGTGGACTTCGTCAGCGCGGACTCGCTTCGCGAGCTGGTGAGGGCGATGAACAAGCTGCCCGATGTGGAGCCGCTGGACTACGCCACGGTGGAGGCCGAGGTGACCGCGCGGGACCGCGAGGTGGCCAACCGGTTCAGCAAGGACGGCCAGATCACCGCGATCCGCGCCGCGCGCGGCTACCTGGGCGACCGGCTGGGCCGGGTGGTGGCGCCGCACCGGCTGACCGACCCGAAGGCCGGGCCGCTGATCGCCGTCAAGCTGCACATCCTGACCCGAAAGACGTTGGGCGGCATCGAGACCGACCTGGCCGGGCGGGTGCTGACGGCCGACGGCACGCCGCTGACCGGCCTGTACGCGGCCGGGGAGGTGGCCGGCTTCGGTGGCGGCGGCGTGCACGGCTACCGGGCGCTGGAGGGCACGTTTCTGGGCGGCTGCATTTTCTCCGGGCGCGCCGCCGGCCGCGGCGCCGCCGACGACATCACCTAGGACTGACCGCCGAGCAGACGCAGAATCGCATCGTCCGGCCTGAAATCGTGCGATTCTGCGTCTGCTCGCGGTTAGAAGGTGACCGCGCTTTCTTCGGGCAGCACCTGAAAGTCGGTGGTGGTCATCTCGGTGAGCCGGCCGTAGTAAATCCCCCGCGCGTCGGGGGCGATGATCCCCTGATGGATCGGCACCGCCCGCGCCGGCGCCACCGCGCGCAGGTAGTCGACGGCCTCGGCGATCTTCATCCACGGGGCCGCCGCCGGAGCGGCCAGCACGTCCACCGGCTCGTCGGGCACGAACAGCGCGTCACCGGGGTGCATGAGTCGCGCCGCGTGGCCGCCGTCGCCGATCAGAAACGAAATGTTCTCTATCACAGGGATTTCCGGGTGGATCACGGCGTGCCGGCCGCCAACGGCGCGGACGGTCAGCTCGCCGATCTGCAGCTCGTCGCCGACGTGCACCGCCCGGCAGGGCGCGCCCAGCTGCTCGGTGGTCTGCGGATCGGCGTAGAGCGCCGCGTCGGGGTTGCCCTCGAGCAGCGCGGGCAGCCGGCTCACGTCGACGTGGTCGGGGTGCTGGTGGGTGATCAGGATGGCGGACAGGCCGGTGATTCCCTCGAAGCCGTGCGCGAAGGAACCGGGATCAAAAAGCACACGCGTGTTGTCGAACTCGGCGAGTAGGCAGGAATGGCCGAAGTGCGTAAGTTGCATATCTACGATTGTGCCCTGACGGGGGTGATGCCGATGCGGGTGATCCTGGCGGCGATGCTGGCTGCCGGCGGCTTCGCGGTGGCTCTGATCGTGGTGGTACCCGCCCATGCGGACCCGGAGACCTGCCCGCCGGTGTGCGACCAGATCCCCAACAGCGCCTGGATTCAGCAGCGTGCGGTGCCGCTGGATTCGGTCTACCACTGGCCGGCGCTGGCCGGTTCATCGGTTCCGTTGACGGGCACCGGGACGGCGAGATTTCGCTTCGAGGACCTGTGTGCCTCGCCGGAGGCGTTGCAGGACGCCCGCGCCTCGGCGGTCGCGGCCCGCGTGACGGTCACCCACCCGGACGGTCAGTGGCAGTTGCAGGCCGAAATACTGCACTGGCGCGGGGACACCGCCCGCGGCGGCTCCATCGCGGCCGGGGTGTTCAGCACCGCCGTCGCCGCCCTGCGCGGCTGCCAGCAACGCGTCCCGGCGCAGTCGCCGTCGATCACCAGCGACGAGCCGAACCGGATGGCCGCGGTGGTCAGCGGCCCGATGATCATGCACACCTACCTGGTGGCCCACGTGGCGAGCAGCACGGTCAGCGAGCTCACGCTGTGGTCGCAGGGGCCGCCGCAGGTGTCCTGGCCGGCGATGGCGGACGACTCCGTGCTGAACTCCATGGTCGCGCCCCTGTGCGACGCCTATATCGCCTCGTGCCCGTAGAGTTGGGTGCCGAGATGAACCCTGAGGAGGAGCGCCGGTGAGCCGGGTGGTCGTTCATGTAATGCCCAAAGCGGAGATTCTGGACCCGCAGGGTCAGGCAATTGTCGGCGCACTGGGTCGGCTCGGCCACCCTGGGATCTCGGATGTACGGCAGGGCAAGAGATTTGAGCTCGAGGTCGACGAGTCCGTCGACGACGCCACGCTCGCCGAGATCGCCGAGTCGCTGTTGGCCAACACCGTGATCGAGGACTGGACGATCAGCCGGGAGACGCAGTGACGGCGCGGATCGGAGTCATCACCTTCCCCGGGACGCTTGATGACGTGGACGCCGCCCGGGCGGCGCGTCGCGTCGGCGCCGAAGCGGTCGCGCTATGGCACGCCGACGCCGATCTCAAGGGGGTCGACGCCGTGGTGGTCCCCGGCGGTTTCTCCTACGGCGACTACCTGCGCGCCGGCGCGATCGCCAGATTCGCCCCGGTGATGGCCGAAGTGGTCGACGCCGCCGGACGCGGAATGCCGGTGTTGGGAATCTGCAACGGTTTTCAGGTGATCTGCGAGGCCGGGCTGTTGCCCGGGGCGCTGACCCGCAACGCGGGCTTGCACTTCGTGTGCCGCGACGTGTGGCTCCGGGTGACGTCGACCTCGACGGCGTGGACCTCGCGTTTCGAGCCAGACGCGGACCTGCTGGTGCCGCTGAAGTCAGGCGAGGGTCGCTACGTCGCGCCCGCGAACGTGCTCGACGAGCTGGAGGGCGAGGGCCGGGTGGTTTTCCGTTACCACGACAACCCCAACGGTTCGCAGCGTGACATCGCCGGCATCAGCTCGGCCAACGGTCGCGTCGTCGGGCTGATGCCGCATCCCGAGCACGCCATCGAGGCGCTGACGGGACCCTCCGACGACGGGCTGGGCCTGTTCTATTCGGCGCTGGATGCCGTGCTCGCCGCCTAAACCCTCAGCAGCACAACGGGATTCAGCCAAGGACGGGGAATCGGCGTTCGGCCGCCAGCCGCTTCAGCGCCGCCTCCATCACCGCGCGCACGTGCGCATCGACCTCGTCGACGTCGGGGTCTTCGCCGAAGCGCGCGGCGATGTCGATGGGTTCGAGGACCTCGGTGACGATCTTGGCCGGCAGCGGCAGGTTGGGCGGGAAGACCACGCTGAGGCCGAACGGGAAGCCGAAGCTGACCGGCAGGATGTTGATCCGGGCCTTCGTGAGTCGCAATGTGCGCGCCAGCCAGTTGCCGCGGGTCAGGAACAGCTGCGTCTCCTGGGCGCCGATGGACACGGCGGGCACGATCGGCACCCCGGCCTCGATGGCGGTCTTGACGTAGCCGGTGCGCCCGTCGAAGTCGATGGTGTTGGCGCTGAAGGTCGACCGGTAGGCGTCGTAGTCGCCGCCCGGAAAGACCAAAACTACAGCGCCTGAATGCAACGCCGCCGCGGCGTTTTCCCGCTTCGCCTCGATCACGCCGAGGCGGCGCAGCCAGCCGTCCAGCGGGCCCATGAACAGGCCGTAGTGGGCCAGGGTATAGACGGGCCGGTCGTAGCCGAACTTGTCGTAGAAGGCGGGCGAGAAGATGAACACGTCCGGCGTGAACATGCCGCCCGAGTGGTTGGACACCACGAGCGCCCCACCGGTCGACGGGACGTTCTCGACGTTTCGCACCTCCGCGCGATACCACCGCTTGACCAGGGGCCCGACGGCCTTAGCGACCTGTCGGGTGAACTGCGGGTCCCATTTCGCCGTCTCGTGATTCTGGGCCGCCGGCTGTTTGATGCCTGCCATTCGCAACGGATTGCCGATGTGACGCAGGCCCTAAACATCGGCGCGAGCGTAACGCCACCGCGAAATACCGCCCAGAATTTCGCCGTGGCGTTACGCTCGGCCTCCCCTCAGCCGGCGTCACAGAGCAACGGGGGCGTCGTCGGCGGTAACTCGTCGACGGGCGCCAGCTGACCGAACAGGTCGATCGCGTCCGCGATGGCGGCGTCGACGAAGGCGGCAAAGTCCTCGAAGGAGACGCCCTCGCGGATCCATTGCGACCTGCGCGCCACCACGCCGATGCGCTGCGGGTCGGACGAGCCGTGCACGACCGCGACGACGCCGCGGTCCTGCGCGTTCCACGTGTCGGCGAAGTGCACCAGCCAGGGACGCTCGGCAGCGGGAAAGAAGCACGCGGGCGTCACCCGGATGATCAGCACGTCGCTTTGCGTCGGGCAGGCCTCGAGGTGGACGTGCAGCCGCCGCGGTCGGGTGTTGGCGACGTAGAAAAACTCGCCGTCGTGCCGGCCCCGGAAATACCGGCTGCCGCGGGTGCACAGGTACCGCTCGACCAGCTCTGCGCAGAGCGGCTCGTTCGTCATGAGTCGATACTGAGGCCGGTGGCTTGGCGGATCCTTTGTGCCGAGCTAGCGGGAAGCGAAGAAATTGTTGAGAATTTGCTGAGCGACCGGATTCCGCCCGCCTACGTCGGATCCAGGTCGACCCGCATGGTCAGCAGGTCGGTGCCCAACGCGCGCACCATCGCGCTGTTGAATCGCGGTAGCGTTGCCAAGCGGGCGTGTGGGTCGTCGTCGGGCAGCAGCGTGGCGGACCCGGCCCGCCAGCGGCCACGGAGACGAATCCGAACCCTGTTGTTCGCCTTGATATTCCGCACGTAGTCGGACGCCTCACCGTGGTCGGCCACCAGCCAGAACGTGGCGCCGTCGAGTCGCCCGCCGATCGGCGTTCGTCGGGGTCGCCCGCTGTTGCGGCCGATGGTCTCCAGCAGCACCTGGGTGGGCAGCCGCCGGGTGACGGGGTTGGCGATGCGTCGATGGAAGAAGCCGATGCGGCGACGTTTGCGTTCGCGGGTTGAGGTGGTCATGGCGCAAGCATTGTCGAGACTAGCGGTCTCGTCAACAGGAACGCTAGCCTTCAGGCTGTGACGCCCCGACGGCCGCACACCGGTAACCGACGTAACGACGCGGCGGAGCGGGCGATCCTGCAGGCGGCGGCCGAGTTGCTTGCCGACGGCGGTGGGCCGATCAGTGTCGACGCCATCGCCGAGCGGGCGGGCGTCGGCAAGCAGACCATCTATCGCTGGTGGCCTTCCAAGAGCGCGGTGCTGCTGGACGCGATGATCCACCGGGCGCGGCAGGTCGCGCCGGCACCGGACGGCGGCGACCTGCACTCCGACCTACGCCTGTTTTTGCGCGCCACTTTCACCGCCGCGCCCGATAACCGCAGCCTGCTCCTCGGGGTATTGCGGGAGGCGCTTGCCGATGACGCCACCATGGATCGGCTCGCGGCATTCACCGCCGCGAGGCGGGACGAGTTGGCTGGAATCCTCGCCCGCGCGCGAGCCCGCGGCCAGATCTCCGCCGCCGAACCGCCGGCGACCGTTGTCGATCAGGTGTTTGGATTACTCTGGTACAGAATGATTTTCGCTCACGAGGCGCTCGACGAGAGTGCCGCCGACCAGCTGGCGGCCGCGCTCGCGACGCAGCTGCGCGCGGATGAGGAGGGGTGACAGTGGGCTTCGCGGTGGAACGCATCGACCATATCGTGTTGAACTGCAACGATATTGAGGCCACCGCGGCTTGGTATGAGCGGGTGCTGGGCATGAGGCGAGAGACGTTCGGGCCGTCGGGGCGAACCGCGGTGACGTTCGGGAACCAGAAGATCAACCTGCGACCGGTCGGGGCGCTGGCCGACGATCCGGACTGGACGACCGGTACCGTCGAAGCGGCCGGCTCCGCGGACTTGTGCTTCGTCACACAGGCGACGCCGGACGACGTTCGCGCCCACCTCGCCGCCTGCGGGGTCGACATCGTCTCCGGGCCGGTGACCAAGACCGGCGCCTTGGGGCCGATGACCTCGCACTACTGCCGCGACGTCGACGGGAACCTCGTCGAAATCGCGGTCTACTGATCCTCGATCAGCGGATACAGCTCGGGCAGATTGACGACGATGGCCTCTTGGGTGCTGCGCGCGATCACAACCTCAGCGGTGGAGTCGGGGTCGGGGTTTTCCTCCCGGTGCGGCAGATACGGCGGGATGAAGACGTAATCGCCGGGCGCGGTGGCGATGCGCACCTCGTGGACGCCGTCGTGAAAGACGAACTCCGGGTTGCCGCTTCGGACGTAGATCGCGGTCTCCGATTCGCCGTGATGGTGGTTCGACGAGGCGGTTGCCGGTGACGCGTGCGTCTCACCCATCCACAGCTTCTCGGCGCCCACCGACTTGCCGGACAGGGCGGCGAACCGGCGCAGGCCCTCCGATTGTGCGGTGTCGGAACTGATGTCCGAGGCCTTGACGTGGTGCACGCGGTTGCGGGCCACCTCGGGGGCCGCGTCGTCGAAGTCGGGGTGGAATCCGTCTGAAGTCGCCATGAGTCAATTATCGGCCGCGGCGTCTCGGTGGGCCTCGAGCAACCTCAGCCACACTTCGCTGATAGTCGGGAAGCACGGCACGGCGTGCCACAACCGGTCGATGGGAACTTGGCCGGCGACGGCGATGGTCGCGGAGTGCAGCATCTCGGTGACCCCGGGTCCGACCAGTGTGACGCCGAGCAGGTGGCCGCGATCCGCATCGACCACCATCCGGGCTCGACCGGTGTAGCCGTCGGCGTAGAGCTTGGCCCCCATCACGGCTTCGCCGATTTCCACGTCGACGGTCCGCGCGCGGTGTCCGGCTACCTGGGCCTGCCGGGCGGTCAGGCCGACGGCGGCGGCTTCCGGGTCGGTGAAGAAGGCCTGCGGCACGGCGTAATGGTCGGCGGTGGTCGCGTGCACGCCCCATGGCGCGGTATCCAGCGGCTTTCCCGCCGCCCGGGCGCCGATGGCCGCGCCGGCGACGCGTCCCTGGTATTTGCCTTGATGGGTCAGCAGGGCGCGGTGGTTGACGTCGCCCGCCGCGTAGAGCCAGCCGTCCTCGACGGCTCGCACCCGGCAGGTGTCGTCGACGTCGAGCCAGCTGCCCGGCGTCAGCCCCACCGTGTCCAGGCCGATGTCGCCGGTGAGCGGGGCCCGCCCGGTCGCGAAAAGCACCTCGTCGACTTCCAATTCGGATCCGTCGTCCAATTCGAGGACGACACGGGCGCCGTCGGGCCGGCGCAGCGCTCGGACCGACACCCCCATGCGCACGTCCACGCCCGCCTCGGCGAGTCCGCGGCCGATCAGCTCGCCCACGAAGGGCTCCATGCGCGGCAGCAGGCCAGAACCGCGAGCGAGGAGGGTCACCCGTGCGCCCAATCCTTGCCAGGCGGTGGCCATTTCGACGCCGACGCCGCCGGCGCCGACGACGGCGAGCCGCTCCGGGACGTAGCTGCTGTCGGTGGCCTGACGGTTGGTCCAGGGTCTGGCCTCGGCCATGCCGGGCAAATCTGGCAGCGCGGGCCGGCTGCCGGTGCAGACCACCACCGCGTGCCGCGCGCTCAGCACCGGTTGATCGCCGGCGGGCGTACTCACGGCGACTCGTCGCGGACCGTCCAACCGCCCGTGCCCGCGTATCAGCGTGGCACCGATGCCAGCCACCCAGTCGGCCTGGCCGCTGTCGTCCCAGTCGGTGACGTAGCGGTTGCGGCGGCCGAAGACCCCCTCGGTGTTGATGGAACCGCTGATCGCCTCGCGGGCGCCGTCGACCCGCCGCGCGTCCGCAACGGCAATCACCGGGCGCAGCAACGCTTTACTGGGCACACACGCCCAATACGAGCATTCGCCACCGACGAGCTCGCGCTCGACCACCGCGACGCTGAGACCCGCCGCCCGCGCACGTTCCGCGGCGTTCTGACCGATCGGCCCGGCGCCGAGCACGATGACGTCGTAGCCCCGTTCGATATCTGCTCCCATCCGTCAGCGCCTCCACTCGACGAGTCGCTCGGCGAGCTCGCGGATGTCGCTCACCACGAGGTCCGGTTGCGGCAACCCGTCGACCGCCAGCGGTGGATTGCCGGGCCGGGTGATGAGAGCGGAGCTGTAGCCGACGCGTTGCGCGCCCAGGGTGTCCCACGCGTGCGCGGCCACCATCATGCAATCGGCGGGTGCCACCCCGAGCGTCTCGCACGCGTGCCGGTACACCGACCGAGCGGGCTTGAAGGCGCGGCAGGAATCGACGCTCAACTGGTGCTCGAAGTACTCGGCGAGCCCCGAATTCTGCAGCGCCGTCGGCCCGTCCGGGTTGGGCGGCGAGTTGGTCAGGGTGACCAGGCGGAATCCGTTGTCGCGCAAAGCGGCAAGCCCCGCGGCCGCGTCCGGGTGCGCCGGCATCGTCAGCAGGCCGGTCTTGAGGCGCTGCAGGTCGTCGTCCGTGACGGCTACGCCGTAGATGTCGCCGAGCATGCGCAGCACGCCCTGGGCGAGCGTTGGGAAATTCACGTAACTATCGGCCAGCGTGACGGCCATCGAGTACATGATCAGCTGCGCGAACCACTCGCGCAGCACCCGCTCGTCGCCGAACTTCTCAGCGAAAAGCGGTGCCAGCGAATGGATATCGATGAGCGTCTCGTTCACGTCGAAAACGAGCACGGACGGCGTGGTAGTCGGCATGGCTAACCTTTGGCATCCCTCGGTGTGTGAATCTCCGGCCTCAGTCCATCACGACGACCACCTTGCCGCCAGCCTCTCCGGACTCCGCCACTCGGTGGGCCTCGTGAATCTGGTCGAACGAAAAGACGCGTGCCGGCTTTGCATCGAGTTTGCCCTCCGCCACCTGCCGTGCGATGTCACTCAGCGGCACGTCCGACACCGGGAAGCCGGGATTGCCAAAGACGGGGCTGGCGAAGAACGTGAAGTTCACACCGCTGGCCATCCGCGCGAGCGGGTTGAAATCGCCGATGGGCGCAAGTCCGCCGAGCCACCCGGCCAGACAGGCGGAACCGCCGCGGCGCAGCATGTCAAGCGAGTCCAGGATGGTGCTGTTGCCGACGAAATCGAGGACGGCGTCGATGTTCTTGGCTTCGGCGATGTGGGCGGCAAGGTCGGTGCGCTCCAACTCGACGCGGACGGCTCCGATGTTCTCGAGCAAGGGAAAACGATCGCGGCTGCGTGCGGTGGCAATGACGTTCGCACCGGTGGCCACCGCCATTTTCAGTGCCGCCTGCCCCAACGCCGACGTCGCGCCGCGAATCACCAGCGTTTGTCCTGCGGTCAATTCGAGGTTACGGAATAGGCATGTCCAAGCGGTCGCGTAGGTTTCCGGGAGCGCGGCCAGCGCTGACCACGGCAGGTCGGACTCGATGAGGACGACGTTGGCCGCGCGGACGCGGGTGAACTCGGCATAGCTGCCGTTGATCGTCCGTCCCAGGCCGCCCATCAGGGCCGCCACCTTGGCGCCGACGGGGAACTCACCTCCCGGGCACGAGTCGACGATGCCCACGCATTCGATGCCGCTGACTTCTGCGGCTTCCGCCCATTCCCCCCGGCGCATGTGGATCTCGGCGTGGTTGATGCCGAATCCCTTGACCTCGATTACCACTTCGCCGTCCCGGGGCAACGGCTTGGGGATGTCGGTATAGACCAGCCTGTCGAGGCCGCCGAATCCCGTCAGGATGATCGCCCGCATGGTGGCGCCGCCGGGCTGTTCTCGAACCACGGCGGGCGCGGTGGGCAGCTGGGGTGAAGTGCTGACGGACATTGCTGCCTCTTCCTAGATCTGTTGGCGCCCTTTGGATATGGCTATGCGGCGCCGAACCGAAGCGATCATCCCCGTCCGCCAGCCATGGTGAATGGGCTATCTAACCCAATATTATGGGTCATGAGACCCAGTCTGTCTAGGGGGTCTGCGTTCGTCGGGTCAGGATTTGGCTTTGCGGCGTGTCTTGCGGGGCGGCGGCGCGAAGGAACGCACATAGTCGACGGCGGCAAAGACGGCGGCGCGCATCGGCTCCGGATCGCCGGTGGCATAGGTCACCGTCGCACCACCCTGATGTGCGACGACCAGCGACGTGGCCAGGTGCCGGGGGTCGGCGTCGGGGCGCAGCTCGCCGCGGTCCCGCATCGCCGTGAGCCCGGCCTGAAACAGTCCGATCCACAGGTCGTAGCCGGCGGACAGGTCGTCGTGCATTTCGTCGTCGGCGTCGATCAGCTCACCGGCCAACGAGCCGTAGACACAACCGCCGACCCGGTAGACGGTGTCGATGTCGGCCGCGACGGCGTCGGCCCACGCCTGCAGCGCATCGAAACTGTCGAGCGCCCCCAACGACGGTCGAGTGTGAAAGGCCCGCACGTCGTCGCGCCGCGCGGCGATGACGTGCCGGGTCAGGTCCCGCTTGTCGCTGAAGTAGTGCGAGATCTGCGACCCCCCCACGCCGGCGCGGCGCCGCACTTGTTCGATGCTGGTGTTGGCGACGCCCCGCTCGAACATCAGCCGCGCCGCGGCGTCGATGATTCGCGCCCGGGTCGCAATTCCCTTGCGGGTCAACCGCGATTCGCCGGCGTCGCTCACGTCGCTGCCGTCCTGCGTCGGCCCCGGGCACGGCGGGCGGGCCGCGGCACCCGTTCCGCGGCATCGGTGGCGAACATGCGCAGATAGTTCACCGCGAAACGGACCGCTTCGGCGTGCGGCCACTCGGCCCGATAGGTGAAGGCCAGGGTGCCGCCGCCCTGATGAGCGCTGACGATGACCAGCGCTATGCGTCGAGGGTCCGCATCCCCGACCAGGAGGCCGTCGTCCTTCATGTGCCGGATCGATTCCTCGAGGAGCTCGATCCACTGCCAATAGCCCTCGCCCAGCGTCCCCCGCGTCACATCGTCCGACTTCGCCAACTGCGCGGCGAGGGCGTGGTAGGTGGGCGTGCCGAAGTATCCGATGCGCCGCAGGTAGCGCATGTTGAGGTCGACCCACCGCTCGAAGTCGTCGAACGACCGCAGGCCGCCAAGCCTGGGCTGCCGGTGAAAGTCCAAAACCACGCCGATCTGGCGCTTGATGACCGCGCGGATCAATGCGCCCTTGTCGGCGAAATAATGCGCGAGCTGGGATCCGCTGACCGATGCCGCCCCGCGCACGTTCTCCATGTTCGCCGCGGACAGGCCCTCGGTGACGATGAGGTGGGCGGCCGCCTCCACGATCCTGTCGCGGGTGGCGCGCCCCTTGGCGGTCAACCGTTGTTCGACGTGAACATCGGGATGGGCCATCGCGTCAGGCTAACCCGCGGGCGCCGCGGACTATGGGACATTCAACCCATTGATGCCGCGGCGCCCGCCGGCCCGTCAGGCGGCCACGAGGACCTTCGCGAGGAAGTTGCGGATGAGCTCGGTGACTTCGTCGAGTGCGGACTCGAGCAGGAAGTGCCCGCCGTCGAGCAGGTGGATCTCGGCGTCGGGCAGGTCGTCGGCGAACGCCTGCGCGCCGGCCGGGCCGAAGATCTCGTCACCCCGGCCCCACACCGCCAGCAACGGCACCCGGGTCGCGCGGAAGTACTCGTGCAGGCGCGGGTAGAGCGGCGCATTGGTGGCGTAGTCGCGCAGCAGCTTCAGCTGCACCTCGTCGTTGCCGGGACGAGAGATCAGCGCGTAGTCGTGATACCAGGATTCCGGGTCCACCAGGGTCTCATCGCGGACGCCGGTGACGTACTGCCACCGGGTGGCGTCCAGCGTGAGGAACTGCCGCACCGGAGCCTCGGTGACGGGCGTGGGCTCAGTTTGATAGGCCCACACCACTTTCCAGAAGCTTTCGACGAATCCCGCGTCGTAGCCGTTGCCGTTCTGGGTGATGATCGCGGTGACGGCGGAGGGATCGCGCAGGGCCAGGCGCCAGCCGATCGGGGCCCCGTAGTCCTGCACGTAGATGGCGTATCGGTCGATGCCGAGCGTGCGCAGCAGGCCCGCGGTCAGGTCGGTGAGCGAGTCGAATGTGTAGTCGAACTCGTCCACGAAGGGCGCGTCGGAGAGGCCGAAGCCCAGGTGGTCGGGCGCGATCACGTGGTAGCGGTCGGCCAGCGCCGGGATCAGGCCGCGGAACATGTAGGAGCTGGTGGGAAAGCCGTGCAACAGAACCAGAGCGGGAGCACCCGCGTCGCCGGCCTCGCGGAAGAACAGCCGGTGACCGTCAACCGTGATGTAGCGATGATGAACAGTCGCCATAGGTATTTCCTCCCGCATTCTGGGTCGCACAACCCAGTATGCACCAGGAGCGGTGGCTCGCAACAGGCTGGTCACGAGTTGCCCTGCGCGTCGTGCGGGCATAGTGTGGGCCGATCATCCCAGACTGACCACGCTGCGGGCGGTGACACGGTGGGCACACTTGTTTCGGTCAATGTGGGCATGCCCAAGGACGTCCAATGGCGTGACCAAACCGTATACACGGGGATATGGAAGACACCGGTCGACGGGCCGGTCATGGTGCGCCGCCTCAACATCGACGGTGACGGTCAGGGCGACCTCGGTGGGCACGGCGGCGAGCAACGCGCGGTCATGGTTTATCAGGTTGAGTCGTATGACTTTTGGCGGACCCACCTCGGTCGTGACGACCTGGAAACGGGTCAATTCGGCGAGAATTTCACGATCAGCGGGCTCCCCGACGACGAGGTCTGCATCGGTGATCGCTATCGCATCGGTGAGGCGGAATTCGAGGTCACCCAGCCGCGCGTCACCTGCTTCCGGGTCGGCATGCGACTGAACGAACCGAAGATGCCCAATCTGCTTGTGTCCCAGCATCGCCCAGGCTTCTATTTCCGGGTGATCAGCGAGGGCAGGGTTTGCGCGGGCGATGCCATCGTGCGGACCCGGCGCGGCCATCACGAGCTCAGCGTCGCCGACGTCGACGCGCTGTTGTATCTGCCCAACCGCGACATCGAGCTACTCCGGAAGGTCGTCGAGGTCCCGGCGCTCAGCCCCGGCTGGCAACAGTCCTTCCGTGGCATGCTGGCCGAACCGGCCGGCGCGGCAACACAAGCCGGCGCCGAACCGGCGTGGGGCGGGTTTCGTCCGTTGCGGGTCAGCCAGATACGCAGGGAAAGCCCTGAGGTGCTGTCCATCCTCCTCGAGTCCGAGGACCATTCCCCGTTGCCACCTGCGTTGCCCGGCCAGTACCTGCCGGTGCGACTCGCCGGGGCGGGGGAGCCGGCGCCCCTGCGCAGCTACTCGCTTTCCGGTGATCCCACCGAGGGGGTTTACCGGATCAGCGTCAAACGCGAAGATCATGGCCTGGTGAGCGCCTGGCTGCACGCCCACATCCAGCCGGGCGCGGTGATAGACGCGGCCGCGCCACGCGGTGACTTCTATCTCATCGAGGAAGGCAATCCCGTCGTCCTCATTTCGGCGGGCATCGGTGCTACGCCCGTGCTGGCGATGCTGCATGCGCTCTCGGCCGCCGGCAGCGGCCGCGACATCTGGTGGGTCCACACCACCCGAAATCCCCAAACCCAGGCGTTCGCGGCCGAAGTGGCGGCCCTCGTCGAGTCCTTGCCGCACGCTCGGCAGCGGGTCTTCTACACCGAGACGCAGGGGCGTCTTAACCGGGACTCAATCGCTGCCCTCGGCCTCCCGTCCGATGCCACCGTTTACCTCTGCGGCCCAACGCAATTCATGGCCGACATGCGCAACCACCTCACCATCCTCGGACTCGACCCCAACCGCATTCACAGCGAACTGTTCGGTGCGCTACCGGCGATCAACCCGGGCGTCGTCGAGACGGGTGACCACAGGCCGCCCCACCCGCCGGCCGGGACACCGGGCACCGGACCGCCGGTCACGTTCTCGCGCAGCGGGCTGACCGTGAACTGGTCGCCCGATTACGCGAGCATCCTCGACCTCGCCGAAGCCTGCGACGTGCCGACCCGTTTTTCGTGCCGAAGCGGGGTGTGCCACGTGTGTGTCACCGGCGTCGTCGCCGGGGCGACGACGTACGTCCAGCCACCGTTGGAGGAGCCCGGCGCGGGCGAAGTGCTGATCTGCTCGGCGGCGCCGGACGGCGACCTCGTTTTGGACCTATAGCGGCTAGGGGGCCAGGCAGACCGACGCTTCGGCGGTGTAGCACAAGAACGTCAGCGTCTCCTGCAGATACAGCTGCACGGTGTCGGCGTCGTGGCTGAGGTAGCCGATCGCGACGTCGGTGCCCAGCTGCAAATCGAAATCGCCGCCGCGGGTGGTCAGCACGAAGGCGCCGTCGATGGCCGGCGCCCAGATGATGTCCCCGTCCACCAGACGGTTCAGGTGCTCGCGGATGGGATAGCCGTGTTCGGTGGTCTCGCTGACCTTGGTGTAGACATCGGCGGCCAGCAGCACCGAATACGGGCCGTCGACGCCGGCCAGCCGAAGCCCGGTCAACGCCTGGGAAATGGCGTCGGGCATGTCACGTGGATCCTCGGGCAACTTCAACGTCGGGTTGGAGCTGCACGTGCGGATGCCGTCGATCGACCCGGCCGCGTAGCCCTCGAAGATGGCGCGGTCCTCGACGAACGCCAGCTTCTTGGCCGCCTCTTTGACCGGGTCCCAGTCGGAGTCGTTCGCGCCGCGCTCGACGTTGTCGATCTCATAGCGCGACAGGGTAAACGGAACGCGGAGGCGGACAAGGGGTTTGCTCTCTCGCAAGTGCGCCACCACGCCGTCGGTGGGCGCGTCGGCATCGAGGAGCCGGCCGGTGCTGACCGCCGCGGTGACCGGTCCGCCGGGCTCGCTGACGTCGACGACGCGCCGCCCCGCGATATGGCGCTTGAACGTGCGGGTGGCCTCCAATTCGATCTCCGCCCAGGCGACTTCGGTGACGGGTGCCAGGTCGCGGTAGAGGTTGTTCATCGAGAGGTTCCTTTCAGGCTGCCGATCGCGAGTGAACCGTCGGTGGAGGCGGGAGCGGCTGGCCGCGCCGTGGCCAGGGGTGCCGGGAGGGGCGGTGGGTCGTCGAGGAAGTCGACGGTGGGGGAGAAGAACAGTCCGCCGGTGACGGCGGTGGAGAAATCAAGAATGCGGTCGGTGTTGCCCGGCGGGTCGCCGAGGAACATGTTTTCCAGCATCCGCTCGGTGACCGTCGGCGTCCGCGAGTACCCGATGAAGTAGGTGCCGTACTCGGCCTTCCCCAACTCGCCGAACGGCATGTTGTGCCGGACGATCTTCAACTCGGTGCCGTCGTCGTCGGTGATGACGTTGAGGGCGATGTGAGCGTTGTCGGGCTTTTCGTCGTCGTCGAGTTCGATGTCTTCCAGTTTGGTCCGGCCGATTACCAGTTCTTGCTCGGTGACCGACAGCGAGTTCCACGACGACATGTCGTGCACGTACTTCTGCACGTGCACGTAACACGAACCGGCGAAGTCGGGATCCTCATCGCCGATCGCGGTGGCGCTGACGGCGATTGGGCCGTCGGGGTTTTCGGTGCCGTCGACGAAGCCCAGCAGGTCGCGGTTGTCGAAGTACCGGAACCCGTGCACCTCGTCGACCACGGTGACCGCGCCGGCCATCGATCGCAGGATGCGGTCGGCCAACTCGAAGCAGACGTCCAGGCTCTCGGCCCGAATGTGGAACAACAGATCCCCCGGTGTGGCTGGGGCGGTGTGCCGCGGGCCCTTCAGCGCGATGAACGGATGCAGTTCGGCGGGACGCGGCCCGGAAAACAGGCGATCCCACGCGTCGGAGCCAATCGAGGCGATCGCCGACAGCCGCTTCGGCGGCTCACGGAAACCGATCGCGCGCACCAGCCCGGAGATTCCGGGGAGCGCGTCGTGCACCGTCGCCTCCCCGCCGGCGCCGATGGTGACCACGAGGAAGATCGCAGCCGGTGTCAGCGGCTGGAGAATGGGCTGGGGCTGTACCGGAGGCACGCTGCCGACCCTATCGTGGCGACGGAGAGGCCGACAGCCATGATGGTCACCATGCCGGCCAGCGCCGCAGGCCTCTGCGAATTCATCGACGCATCACCGTCGCCGTTTCACGCCTGCGCGACGGTGTCCGCTCGCCTGGTCGAGGCCGGCTACGCCGAACTCGACGAAACCGACCGCTGGCCGGACCGACCGGGCCGCTACTTCGTGGTACGGGCCGGCTCGCTCGTCGCCTGGAACTCCAGCGGATCCGACGGGCCGTTCCGGATCATCGGCGCCCACACCGACAGTCCCAACCTGCGAGTGAAGCAGCGCCCCGACCGGCTGGTCGCCGGGTGGCGGGTGGTGACGCTCGAGCCGTACGGCGGCGCCTGGCTCAACTCCTGGCTGGACCGAGACCTGGGCATCAGCGGGCGGCTATCGGTGCGGGACGGTGCCCGGGTCGGCCAGCGGCTCGTCCGGATCGACGACCCGATCCTGCGGGTGCCGCAGCTGGCGATCCACCTGGCCGAGGATCGCAAGTCGGTGACGCTGGACCCGCAGCGACACGTCAACGCGGTCTGGGGCGTTGGGGAACAACGGGGTTCGTTCCTCGACTACGTCGCCGAGCGAGCCGGGGTGGCGGCGACGGATGTGCTGAGCGCCGACCTGATGACACACGACCTGACGCCGTCGACGGTGATCGGCGCCGACGCCAGCCTCATCAGCGCGCCCCGGCTGGACAACCAGGCCAGCTGCTACGCGGGGACGCAGGCGTTGGTCGCCGCCGAACCGAGCGACTTCGTGCCGGTGCTGGTGCTCTTCGATCACGAAGAGGTCGGATCGACCTCCGACCGCGGCGCGCAGTCCAACCTGCTCAGCACCGTCCTCGAGCGGATCGTGCTCGCGGCCGGTGGCGCCCGCGAAGACTTCCTGCGCCGGCTGCCGGCGTCGCTGCTGGCCTCGGCCGACATGGCCCACGCCACCCACCCCAACTACCCGGAGCGGCACGAGCCCGGCCACCTGATCGACGTCAACGCCGGACCGGTGCTCAAGGTGCACCCGAACCTACGGTACGCCACCGACGGGCGCACCGCCGCGGCCTTCGAGCTCGCCTGCCGGCAGGCCGGGGTTCAGTTGCAGCGTTACGAGCACCGCGCCGACCTGCCGTGTGGTTCGACGATCGGGCCGCTGGCCTCCGCCCGCACCGGCATCCCGACCGTCGACGTCGGCGCCCCGCAGCTCGCGATGCACTCCGCGCGGGAATTGATGGGCGCGCGCGACGTGGCGGCCTATTCGGCGGCACTGCAAGCGTTTCTGTCGCCCCGCTGACCTACGATCCGGCCATGGCGCTAAACGTGGAAATGGTGACGTTCGACTGCGGCGATCCGGCGGGGCTGGCCGGCTGGTGGGCCGAGCAGTTCGGCGGCAAGACGCACGTCATCCTCGCCGACGAGTTCACCGCGGTGACGTTCCCGGAGGGGCTGCGGCTCGGGTTTCAGAAGGTGCCCGATCCGACGCCGGGAAAGAACCGGGTGCACCTCGACCTGAGCGCGGCCGACGTCGACGGCGAAGTGGCGCGGCTGACGGCGGCCGGGGCCAGCGAGGTCGGCCGGCACCAATTCGGCGACACGTTCCGATGGGTGGTGCTGGCCGACCCCGAGGGCAACGTCTTCTGCATCGTCAAGCAGTAGCGCTGGGTGTGCGCACTGGGCGCACGCTCAGCCCAAGCGCTCAGCCCCGGCGCTCAGCCCTGGGTGAGGATCAGCGGGTCGTAGCGGATGACGTTCTCCACGACAATTCCGTCGCGAGTGCGCACCCGGTCGATCCCCCGGATCTGGAACGGCCCGTCCGGGCCGGTGCCCCGACCCACATAGTGCAAGAACACCAGCTCCTCGCCCTCGGCGGCGCCGGGAACCGTCGCGCTGTCCACCACGTCGAGCGTCAAATCCGGTGCAGCGTCTAACAATTCGCCGATCTTCGCCGTGTATGCCTCGATGCCGCGCACCGGCTCGGCGTCGCCCGGCCAGTAGCCGACGATGTCGTCGGCCAGGATGTCGAAGCCGCGCGACATGGTGGGCGCGGCCCAGTACGCGGCGAACACCTCGGCGCTGAACTTCGGGGCGGATTGGACGTCGGTCATCGTTCCTCCTTGACTCGGGCGCTCCCTGTCGAGCGCGTCATCTCAAGCCTGGGCGGGACGCCTGCGGCGGCACAATTACCTCCGAGGTCATCGCGACGGGTACCCGCGCGTGGTTACCGTGGCTTCGTGAGCCAGGCGACGGTGGGTGTCCTGTTGCGCGACTGGCGGGCGCGCCGACGGGTGAGCCAGCTCGACCTGTCGCTCAGCGTGGGGGTGTCGGCGCGGCACCTGAGCTTCATCGAGACGGGACGCGCCCGGCCCAGCCCCGAGATGGTGCTCGCCCTCGCCGAGGGGCTCGACATTCCGCTGCGCGAGCGCAACACGCTGCTGCTCGCCGCCGGGTTCGCCCCGCGCTACCAGTCGCGCCCGCTCGAGGACGGCGCGCTCTCCCCGGCGCGCGACGCGGTGCAGCGCCTGCTCGACGCACACGACCCCTACCCGGGCATCGTCATCGACCGCTGCTGGAACATCGTCGGGGCCAACGCCGCGGCGTCCGCCCTGACCGCGGGTCTGCCCGACGACCTGCGCGGGCCGCCGGCCAACGTGTACCGGTTGTCCCTGCACCCCGACGGGCTGGCCGCGCGGACCCTGAACTTCCCCGAATGGGCCGGCTACCTGCTGGGCCAGCTGCGGCGCACCATCGCGCTCACCGGCGACCCGGCATTGCGGGCGATCGACGCGGAGGTGCGCGGGTACCCGGGAGTCGCGTCGGCCGCCAGGGCGTGGAGCTCGCCCCAGGACAACGCGGCCCTGCTGGTGCCGTTCGAACTCGATGCCGGTGGCGGACAAAAGCTGTCGATGTTCACGACGCTCACCACCTTCGGGACCCCGCTCGACGTCACCCTCGCCGAGCTCGCCGTCGAGCTGTTCTATCCGGCCGACGCCGAAAGCGCCCGCCTGCTGCGCGGGGACTAGCTCTCTAGACTGTTCCCGTGACAACCGCGCGCACCCAGGTCATCGACACCGTCGAACACGCCGCGAACACCCCTGACCAGCCGCAACCGTTTCACGAACTCGGGCTCAAAGACGACGAATACCAGCGGATCCGCGAGATCCTGGGCCGGCGGCCCACCGACACCGAGCTGGCGATGTACTCGGTGATGTGGAGCGAGCACTGCTCGTACAAATCGTCGAAGGTCCACCTGCGCTACTTCGGTGAGACCACCACCGACGAGATGCGCGCCGGCATGCTGGCCGGCATCGGCGAGAACGCCGGCGTCGTCGACATCGGCGACGGCTGGGCCGTCACCTTCAAGGTCGAGTCGCACAACCACCCGTCCTACGTCGAGCCCTACCAGGGCGCGGCCACCGGTGTGGGCGGCATCGTCCGCGACATCATGGCCATGGGTGCGCGCCCGGTCGCCGTGATGGATCAGCTTCGGTTCGGCGCCGCCGACGCGCCCGACACCCGCCGCGTCGTCGACGGCGTGGTCCGCGGCATCGGCGGCTACGGCAACTCGCTCGGCCTGCCCAACATCGGCGGCGAGACGGTGTTCGACGCGTGCTACGCGGGCAACCCGTTGGTCAACGCAATGTGCATCGGCGTACTGCGCCAGGAGGACCTGCATTTGGCGTTCGCGTCGGGTGCGGGCAACAAGATCATCCTGTTCGGCGCGCGCACCGGGCTGGACGGCATCGGCGGGGTGTCGGTGCTGGCCTCGGACACGTTCGACGCCGAAAATTCGCGCAAGAAGCTGCCGTCGGTTCAGGTGGGCGACCCATTCATGGAAAAGGTGCTCATCGAGTGCTGCCTCGAGCTCTACGCGGGCGGACTGGTGATCGGCATCCAGGACCTCGGTGGCGCCGGATTATCTTGTGCCACATCGGAATTGGCCTCGGCCGGGGACGGTGGGATGGCGATTCAGCTCGACAACGTCCCGCTGCGGGCCAAGGAGATGACGCCCGCCGAGATTTTGTGCAGCGAGTCGCAAGAGCGCATGTGCGCGGTGGTCGCGCCGGAGAACGTCGACGCCTTCATGGCGGTGTGCCGCAAGTGGGAGGTGCTGGCCACCGTCATCGGCGAGGTCACCGACGGCGACCGGTTGCGGATCACCTGGGGCGGCGAGACGGTCGTCGACGTGCCCCCGCGAACCGTGGCCCACGAGGGCCCGGTGTATCAGCGTCCCGTCGCGCGCCCCGAATCGCAGGACGCGCTGAACGCGGACCGTTCGACGGGCCTGCCCCGGCCGGCCACCGGCGACGAGCTGCGCGCGACTTTGCTTGCGCTGCTTGGCAGTCCGCACCTGTGCAGCCGCGCGTTCATCACCGAGCAGTACGACCGTTACGTGCGCGGCAACACGGTGCTCGCCGAGCACGCCGACGGCGGCGTGCTGCGCGTCGACGAGTCGACCGGGCGGGGCATCGCGGTGTCCACCGACGCGTCGGGCCGCTACACGCTGCTGGATCCCTACGCCGGCGCCCAACTCGCGCTGGCCGAGGCGTACCGCAACGTCGCCGTCACGGGCGCGACTCCGGTGGCGGTGACGAACTGCCTGAACTTCGGTTCCCCCGAGGACCCCGGGGTGATGTGGCAGTTCTCGCAGGCCGTCCACGGCCTCGCGGATGGCTGTGCGGCCCTTGGGATTCCGGTAACCGGCGGCAACGTCAGCTTCTACAACCAGACCGGGTCGGCGGCGATCCTGCCCACGCCGGTGGTCGGCGTGCTCGGCGTGATCGACGACGTGGCGCGGCGAATCCCGACCGGCCTGGGCGCCGAGCCGGGGGAGACCCTGCTGCTGCTGGGCGACACCCGCGACGAGCTCGACGGTTCGGTGTGGGCGCAGGTGACCGCCGACCACCTCGGTGGGTTGCCGCCCGCGGTGGACCTGGCGCGCGAAAAACTCCTGGCCGAGGTGCTGACGTCGGCGTCACGCGACGGGCTGGTGTCCGCGGCGCACGACCTCTCCGAAGGCGGCCTCGCCCAGGCCATCGTGGAATCCGCGCTGGCGGGTGAAACCGGTTGCCGCATCGTGCTTCCCGACGACGCCGACCCGTTCGTGATGTTGTTCTCCGAGTCGGCCGGCCGGGTGTTGGTCGCGGTCCCGCGCACCGAGGAGAGCCGATTCCGGTCGATGTGCGAGGCGCGGGGCCTGCCCGCGACCCGAATCGGCGTCGTCGATCAGGCCTCGGACGCCGTCGAGGTTCAGGGCCTGTTCACCGTGTCGCTGGCGGAACTGCGCGAG
>NZ_LZKE01000254.1:0-22521 GCF_001672675.1 Mycobacterium sp. E2327 | reverse complement strand
ACCTCGCCGGGGCCGACCACCAGTAGGTCGTCGATCGCCACGTCGTTCAGCCCGATCGTGGTCCCGGTGGACGGGCGCATCGTCGGCGCGGCGGCGGTGCTCGACGAGTCGGTGCTGACCGGCGAGCCGCTTCAGGTGGAGCGCGGCGCGGGCGAACCGGTGCGCAGCGGCGTGGTCAACGCGGGCGGCGCGTTCGAGATGCGCGCTACCGCCACCGCCGAGGCCAGCACCTACGCGCAGATCGTGCGGCTGGCCGCGGAGGCCGGGGCGCAGAGCGCGCCGGTGGTGCGGCTGGCCGACCGCTACGCCGCGTGGTTCCTGCCCTTGGCGCTGTCGGTCGCCGGCACGGCCTGGCTGGCCAGCGGGTCGCCGGTGCGGGCCGTGGCGGTGCTGGTGGTGGCGACGCCGTGCCCGCTGCTGCTGGCGGCGCCGGTGGCGATCGTCTCCGGGCTGTCGCGCGCCTCGCGTCACGGCGTGGTGATCCGCAGCGGGGCCGCGTTGGAAAACCTCGGGCGCGCAACGACTTTGGTGATGGACAAGACCGGCACGCTGACCATGGGGCGACCCGTCGTCATCGACGTCGCGGCCGCGCCGGGGCGCGACGCCGTGGAGATCCTGCGGCTGGCCGCCTCGGTCGATCAGCTGTCCCCCCACGTGCTGGCCGAGGCGATCGTCACCGAGGCGCTGGCCCGCGGCCTGCGGCTGGACCTGCCCACCGATGTGGTCGAGGAGCCCGGGCGCGGCGTCACCGCCACCGTCGGCGATCGGCGCATCCAGGTCGGCAAGCTGGTCGGCGACACCTCCACGGAATGGGCGCGGGCCGCCGTCAACCGGGCCCTGCTGGACACCGCCGCGATCGCGTGGGTGTGCATCGACGGGCGACCGGCCGGTGCGGTGCTGCTGCGCGACCCGCTGCGCCGCCACGCCCCGCGCACCGTGCGGCGGCTGCGCGCCGCCGGGTTGCGGCGATTGGTGATGCTCACCGGCGACCGCGCCGGGCCCGCCCGCGAGGTCGGCGCGGTGTTGGGGCTGGACGAGGTCTACGCCGAACAGAGCCCGGCGGACAAGGTCGCCGCGGTGCGCGCCGAGCAGGAGCGCGCGGTCACCGTCATGGTCGGCGACGGCGTGAACGACGCGCCCGCGCTGGCCGCGGCCGGCGTCGGGGTGGCGATGGGCGCGCGCGGCGCCACCGCCTCCTCGGAGGCCGCCGACGTCGTATTGACCACCGACCGGCTGGAACGGCTCGCCGACGCGATGGACATCGCGCGGTGGTCGCGGCGCATCGCGGTGCAGAGCGCCGTTGTCGGCATGTGCCTGTCGCTGATCGCGATGGTCGTCGCCGCGCTGGGCTGGCTGCCGCCCGCCGCGGGCGCGCTGCTGCAGGAGGGCATCGACGTCGCCGTCATCCTCAACGCGCTGCGCGCCCTGCGCGGCAACCCGGCCACCGAGGTCGACCTGCCCGCGCAGACCGAACGGATGCTGCGCCGCTTCGACGCCGAACACGACGAGCTGCGCGACGCCATCGGGCTGCTGCGCGAAGCGGCGGACCGCCTGGCCGCCGCGCCCGATCAGGCCGCGCTGCAAGCGATTACGCGCGCGCATCGGTTACTTGTCGATCGCGTCCTGCCGCACGAGCGAGCCGAGGAGACCGAGCTCTACCCCGCGCTGGCTCACCCCCTGGGCACCGGCGAGGCCACCGCAACCATGAGCCGGACCCACGCCGAGATACAACGGCTGTCGGACCGGATCGGCGCGCAGGTCGAGCTGGCCCAAGCCACCGGCTCCATCGGAGCCGACCAGGTCGACGACCTGCTCGCCTGCCTGTACGGGCTGTACGCGCTGCTGCGCCTGCACTTCCTCCAGGAGGAAGAGAACTACTTCACCCTGGCCGAGACCGCTGACGACTCAGCCCGCTGAGGGCGGGCGGGTCATGAACGTCCCCTTGATCTCCAGCCCGATCTCGAGGTCGTCGTAGTCGCGGCCCCCGCGCTTGCTCTTGTCGCGGGGCGCGACCGGCGGCATCATCGGCGGCGGCATGAAGGGGAACCCGGATTCGTCCGCGGCCAGGGGCGACACCGCCGCCGCCAGCTGCACCGTCGATTTGGACGCGGACAACAGCCCGACCATCGCGGGCGGCGCCGTCAGCTTGCCGATCGAAACCCCGACGCCCACCGCGGCCGTCGGCGCCGATCCGGTGGCCCTGACCGCGTCGGCGAGGCCCGCCCCAACCCCGCCCAGCGCGGCCTCCCCTTCGGCCAGCCCCTGGCCCACGTCGCTGCCGACGCTCTGCAGCGTCTGGGCCGCGTTCAGCTGCGCCAGGTAGCTGAGCAGGTTGATCGGGATTCCGCCGGCGATGAACTGGTCGGCATACGTGTTGGCCAGGCCGAACCAGCCCTTCTGGGGGTTGAAGCCGAAGGGCGTGCTGAGGACGTTCGTCAGAAAATCCCCCAGCGGCGTCGATGCCGCCGGGGTGGTGGCGGCGGCGGACGTGGCGGTGGCTTGCGCGGCCGCTGCCGCCGGGCTGACGATCGCCGGTGGTGACGAGAACTGCGGCAGCCGGGTGGCCTGTGCCGAGGTCGCCGCGTAGCGGTTCATCGCCGCCGAGTTGTTCACCCACATGCCCTCGTACTGGGCGTCGGTCTCGGCAATCGCCGCAAAGTTGGTCCCGAGCCAGTTGGTGGCGATCAGCTGCGCCAGCCGGGTGCGGTTGGCGGCGACCTGAACCGGGAAAACCACGGTCCGGCGGGTCAATTCGAATGCCGCGGCCACCGTCTGGATCGAGGAGCCGACCTGCTCGCACTGCTGCGCGGTGGCGGCCAACCACGCGAGGAAGGGGTCGACGGCCCGGGCCATCGCGGCCTCGGACGGGCCGCCCCAGGCCTCACCCAGCGCCGAGAGCACCGAGCCATAGCCGGGCAGCGAATCCTCCAGCTCGACGCCCAACCGCTCCCACGCGGCGGACGCCTCGATCAGCGACTCCGCACCGGGTCCGGAGTGGATCAGCGCCGCGCTAATTTCTGGGGGCAGCGTCCCGAAGTCCATGTCATCCGGCCGACGGGGGTGTGCGGATCACTTTGCCCTTGACTTCGGCGCCCACCTGGAGGTCTTCGAGCTTGTTCTGCTTCCGCTTGCGCCAGCCACTGCCCGCCGAGACCGGCGGGGGCATCAGCGGCGGCAGCATGGGGAACCCGGCGTCGGCGCCGTCGAGCGGCGATGCCGCCGAGGCGAGTTGGACCGGCGTCTGCGAGGCGGGCAGCAGCCCCACCACGGCGGGCGGCGCGGTCAGCTTTCCCATCGACACGCCGACGGCCATCGCCCCGGTGGGCGCCGATCCGAGCGACTTCACCGCATTGGACAAGCTGGCCCCCGCCGCTCCCAGCGCGGACTCGCCCTCCGAGAGGCCTTGGCCGATGTCGCCACCGACGCTCTGCAGCGCCTGGGCCGAGGTGCTCTGCGCGAGGTAGCTGAGCAGGTTGATCGGGAAACCGGACGAGATGAACTGGTTGGCGTAGGTGTTGGCCAGCCCGAACCAGCCCACATTGGGGTCGAAGCCGAACGGGGTGCCGACGATCGACTCCAAGAAGTCCCCGATCGATTGCGCAGGTGTGGCGGCGGCGGCGGACGTGGCGGTGGCCTGCGCGGCCGTCCCGGCCGGGTCGGTGATCGCCGGGGGGGTGGTGAACTGCTGCAGGTCGAGCGCCTGCGCCGTGGCCGCCTGATAGCGCGTCAGCGCCGCGGAGTTGTTCGCCCAGATGGCCTGGTACTGCTCTTCGGTCGCGGCGATGGCCGGCAGGTTGGCGCCGAACCGGTTGGTGGCTATCAATTGCGCCAGCCGCGTCCGGTTGGCGGTCACCGTCGCGACCGGGACCACCGCCGACTGCGCCGAGTTGAACGCGGCCGCGGCGGCCTGCGTCGAGGCGGCCAGCTGGTCGGCCTGCTGGGCGGTGTCGCGCAGCCAGGTGATGTAGGGCTGGACGGCCTGAACCATCTTCGCGGCCGACGGGCCGTCCCACGCGTCCATCAGCGACGACAGCGCCGACGTATAGGTGCTGACCGAGCTGTCCAACTCGTTGCCGATGCGCTGCCAGGCGGCGGACGCCTCGATCAGCGAGTCCGCCCCGGGACCGGCATGCACGAGCGCCGAGGTCACCTCGGGCGGCAGCGCTAGAAAGTCCATGACATCTCACATCCCTTATTCGGGAAACCATCCAGCAAAGTTGCGCTGACCGCGCCGCGACCAACGCGGAAACATTGCACGTCGACGCCCTTGGCGTGCACTGTTCCGTTCGCGAATCGCATGACACGAACATATACCGAGGGCGGTGGCCAGCGAAGAATTTGCAGGTGGGTGGCGGACCGCTCACAAGGTCACCGAGGCGCCGCGGTCCACTTCGATGACGCGGTCGCCCAGGCCCCGACGCCGCATCTCGCCGATGAACTCGTCGAGCGGCGACGCGAACACGCCGTAGTCGTCGAAGTGCACCGGGATCGTTTTCGGCAGCGCCAGCAGCGCCACCAGCTCCGCGCCCTGGCGGCCGTCCATGGTCACCGTCAGACCGAACGGAAGCCGCCGGCCGGCGGGCAGCCGCGTCCCGCCCAGGTGCAGCACGCCGGCGTCGATCGAATCGAAGCGCTCGGGGATCTCGTTGAGCTCCTCGACGAGCAGCGTGTCGCCGGAGACGTAGAGCCGACGCACCGAGCGATCGGCGGCGACGAATTCGAGCATGGTGCCCATCACCGGCGGCAGCAGTCGTCGGCTCCACTGGGGCGCGTGCCGACCCGGCAGTGAGGTGATGTGAACGGTGTTGTCGCCCTTGGTGATCGTGTGTCGCTGCCACGTCGACAAACCCAGGGCGTGCCCGAAGCCACGATGGTGCAGCCGCTTGGCCGCGTGCGGGGTGGTGACGATCGGCAGCCCATGGTCGAGGCCCCGCTGCGAGACCCGGTCCCAGTGATCGCCGTGCATGTGCGACAGCACCACCGCGTCGACGGGCGGCAGCTCGTCGATGTCCAACGCCGGTTCCCTGAGCCGCTTGGACACCAAACCGTAGCCCAGGTAGGCGTGCTGGCCCCGGTGCAGGAAATTCGGATCGGTCAACAGCGTCAGCCCGCCGGCGGTGATCAACGTGGTGGCGTTGCCGACGAAGGTGACCGTGATTTCCATGACCGCGGGCTACCCAGTCCGGAAGCGTTCACGCAGTTAGAAGGTTGGGGGTGGTTTCTCGTCGGTGCTACGGGCCGCCGCCGATGCCGCCGTGGCCGCCGCGGGCGGGTCCCCGACCTAGTTAGAGGTTCGGCAGGTCGGCGAGAACCACCGCCAAACGCGGATCGGACACTTCAATCCTTCCGAAGTAAGCCAGGAGCAACTCGCCGGGTTCCGCGTCGATCGGCTCGTCGCCGGCGGGCTGGGATCCGGAGGATACGACGAATTCGACAGTGTCGTCTTTGCCCAGATGCACCCGATGTCGGGTAGAGGTTTTGCTCTCAACCAGCCGATTCATCGACTCAGCGGGGCCACGAATTGCCATGGATGCCTCCGCGGCCGGTATCACCCACTCGTCTCCGGCTGCACCGGCGATGTCATAGCCGTGGACGAGCAGCTCGCACAAGATCCATCGAGCCCCGCCGCCGGCAGAGATTGTCGATCCTCCGTGGAAGGGATACAGACGGTCGAAGTCGACTTTGGGATAGACGTGGTCGATCACCGCACGCAGATTTGCCTCGAGCCGGTCGGCGATATCGTTGATATCTCGGTCGGTGTACTCCGAGAGGCAGGTCGCATTCAGCTCGGCAACCCCCTCGTTTGTGGCGGCACGTCGACGATCGCCAAGCAGCCTGCCGAGCACGGTTACAACGTGCGCCGCAGTCTCCGCGGCCGTCCAGGCGAGCCCGGGCACCGGTCGCGCGGCGCGATCCGCATCGAGCCCCCGGACCATCGAGACAAGCCGCTTCCCACTGTCATCTAGCGCGGCGAGGATGTCGGCTTTGGTCGCCTCTTGCACCCGCTAAGCGTACGGCGGCCCGGGCGAATGGCGGCTGTTAACCGTCGCCGGTGCACGCAAGCCCGTTACGGCCAAGGCGCGCACAGCGGCGCGCAGGCGGGCCCGCGCGGCACGTGATCCCCCTCGACAATGTCGTTGTGCTGAGGGCTATCCGGGAATCCGGCCGCGGGATACCAATAGTCGTGGCAGACGTTCAGGTCCCACCCCTCCCGCTGCATGGCGGCGATCGGGCCCCCGGGCGACATGTGGTCGTTCGGATCCGGGTGGCCCGGGCACCAGGTGAAGTGGTTGAGCGGCGCCGGGGCGGGTTGGGCGACGGCCGCACCTCCGGCGAGACCGATGCCCGCCACCGCGAGGCCGCCCGAAAGGAGCGCCCCGGCAACGGCCTTCTTCAGTGTGTGCATGACGGCAGGCTAGCGACGGGCGCATGCGAAATTCTTGCGGTTACGGGCCGGGGCGCCGGCTGACGAACTCGCGACGCACACCGGAACGCGGGTCGTCGAACTCGATGCGCTGCGCCAGCAACCGCAGCGGCGCGCTGAAGTCGTCGGGGGCCACGTCGATGACGTTGGGGTACAACGGATCACCCTCGATCGGCACGCCCAGCGCGGCCATGTGCACCCGCAGCTGGTGGGTGCGCCCGGTGCGCGGCGTCAGCCGATACACGCCGTCGGCCAACAGCTCCACCAACGTCTCCGCGTTCGGCACACCCGGCTCGCAGAAGGCCTGCAAAATGCCGCGGCGCTTGACGATTCGGCTGCGCACCACCCGCGGCAGCACCAAGGCGGGGTCGACGGCGGCGCGCGCCAAATAAACCTTGCTGACCAAACCTCGGGAAAACATCGTCTGGTAGGCGCCGCGCACCTCGCGCCGGGTCGTGAACAGCAGCACTCCGGCCGTCAGCCGGTCGAGCCGATGCGCCGGGCTCAGCTCGGGCAACCCCAGTTCGCGGCGCAGCCGCACCAGCGCCGTCTGCGCCACGTGCCGGCCGCGCGGCATGGTGGCCAGGAAGTGCGGCTTGTCGACGACCACGATGTCGTCGTCTTGATGCAGGACCGGAATCTCGAAGGGCACCGGCACCTCGTCGCGCAGCTCGCGATAGAGGTAGACGAAAGAACCCGCCGGCAGCACCGTCGTCTCGTCAACCGGGGTGCCGTCGGCGTCGACAACCTCGCTGGCCGGCGCGCCGAACCGGGCGGTCAGCTCGGCCAGCACCGGACCGCCGCGCAGCCGCACCCGGGCCGGGCCGAGCCCGTCGCGCACGGGAAGGGGCGCCGGCCTCAACTGGGCCTCACTGGGGCCTCAACTGAGCGGTACCGGCTCGAGGATCTCGGCGCGCGCCTCGGGCGCGCTGGCGCGCAATTCGTCCGCCGACACGTCGTCGGGCTGCGCCTGCGACAGAATTTCGGCCTCCACCCGCGCGGTGTAGTTGGCGACCTCGCGGTCGACGTCCGCGGCGGACCACCCCAGCACGGGCGCCACCACGTCGGCCACTTCGCGGGCGCAGTCGACGCCCCGGTGCGAGTACTCGATGGAGATGCGCATCCGGCGCGCGAGGACGTCCTCCAGGTGCAGGGCCCCCTCGGCGGTGACGGCGTAGAGGGCCTCGACCCTCAGGTAGCCGGGTGCCTCCTTGATCGGGCTGAGCAGGTCGGGAGACTCGGCCGCCAGCTCCAGGACCTCGCCGATCAGCGACCCGTAGCGGTCCAGCAGGTGACGCACCCGGTACGGGTGCAGGCCCTTCAGCGTACCGACGTGTTCGACCTGGTTGACCAGCGCGAAATAGCCGTCGGCGCCGAGCAGGCTGACCTTCTCGGTGATCGACGGGGCCACCCGGGCAGGAACGAACTGGGCTGCGGCGTCGATCGCGTCGGCGGCCATGACCCGGTAGGTGGTGTACTTGCCGCCTGCGATCGCGACCAGGCCGGGCGCGGGCACCGCCACGGCGTGCTCGCGGGATAGCTTGGACGTCTCCTCGCTCTCCCCGGCCAGCAGTGGCCGCAGCCCGGCGTACACGCCGTCGATGTCGGCGTGCGTCAGCGGCGTGGCCAGCACGGTGTTGACGGTCCCCAGGATGTAGTCGATGTCGGCCTTGGTGGCCGCGGGGTGGGCGAGGTCGAGATTCCAGTCGGTGTCGGTGGTTCCGATGATCCAGTGGCTGCCCCAGGGTATGACGAACATCACCGACTTCTCGGTGCGCAGGATGATCGCGACGTCGCTGACGATCCGGTCGCGCGGCACCACGACGTGCACGCCCTTGGACGCGCGGACCTGAAACCGCCCGCGCTGCTTGGACAGCGCCTGAATCTCGTCGGTCCACACCCCGGTGGCGTTGACGACGACGTGGCCGCGGACCTCGGTGATGGAGCCGTCCTCGGAGTCGCGGACCCGCACGCCGGTCACCCGGTCGCCCTCGCGCAGCAGCGCGACCACCTGGGTGGAGGACCGCACCACCGCGCCGTAGTGGGCGGCGGTGCGCGCGACCGTCATGGTGTGGCGGGCGTCGTCGACGACGGTGTCGTAGTAGCGGATCCCGCCAATCAACGACGTGCGCTTGAGGCCCGGGCTCAGCCGCAACGCGCCGGCACGGGTCAAATGCTTTTGCGCCGGAACGGATTTCGCGCCGCCCAGGCGGTCGTAGAGGAAGATGCCGGCGGCGGTGTAGGGACGTTCCCAGACCCGATGGGTCAGCGGGAACAGAAACGGCATCGGCTTGACCAGATGCGGCGCCAGCTTGGTCAGCGACAGCTCGCGCTCGTGCAGCGCCTCGCGGACGAGGCCGAACTCGAGCTGCTCGAGGTACCGCAGCCCGCCGTGGAACATCTTCGACGACCGGCTCGACGTGCCCGAGGCGAAATCGCGCGCCTCGACCAGCGCCACCTTGAGCCCGCGCGTGGCGGCGTCCAGCGCGCATCCCGAGCCCACCACGCCGCCGCCGATCACCACCACGTCGAACTGCTCGGCGCCCAGCCGCTCCCAGGCGACGGTGCGGTGCTGCGGGCCCAGCGCGTCGATTGGGTCGGTCACTGCGTGGACTCCTGTCCGGTTACTCGTCGGTAGGTGTGCGGTTCCCAGGCTAGTGGCTAATCCAGATCGTCGTGGGCCATCAGCCGGCGCGCGGCCTCGGTGATCGAGCCGGACAGCGAGGGGTAAACGGCCAGCGTCTGCGCCAACTCGTTGACGGTGATGCGGTTGGTCACCGCCACGGCGATCGGCAGGATCAGCTCGGAGGCGATCGGCGCCACCACCACACCGCCGATCACCACGCCGGTGGACCGCCGGCAGAAGACCTTGACGAAGCCCTGCCGCAGGCCCGACATCTTGGCCCGCGCGTTGGTCCGCAGCGGCAGCATGATGGTGCGCGCCGGCACCGAACCGTCGTCGATCATCGATTGCGGCACCCCGACCGCGGCGATCTCCGGCCTGGTGAACACCGTCGCGGCGACCGTGCGCAACCGGATCGGGCTGACGCCCTCCCCCAGCGCGTGATACATCGCGATCCGGCCCTGCATGGCGGCCACCGACGCCAGCAGCAACAGCCCGGTGCAGTCGCCCGCGGCGTAGATCCCCGGCACCGAGGTGCGCGAAACCCGATCCACGGTCAAATAATTGCCCGGTCCGAGTTCGATGCCGACGCGCTCGAGGCCCAGGCCGCTGGTGTTGGGGACCGATCCGATGGTCATCAGGGCGTGGCTGCCCTCGACGGTGCGCCCATCGGTCATCGTGACCAGCACCCCGGCGTCGGTGCGGGTGACCGACTCGGCGCGCGCGTTCTTGAACAGCTGCACCCCGCGTTCGGCGAACGACTCTTCGAGCACCAGCGCGGCGTCGGCGTCCTCATACGGCAGCACCCGGTCGCGGCTGGCCGCCACCGACACCCGCACGCCCAACTCGGTGTAGGCGTGCACGAACTCGGCGCCGGTCACCCCGGACCCCACCACGACCAGGTGCTCGGGCAGCGCTTCCAGGTCGTAGAGCTGCCGCCAGGTCAGGATTCGTTCGCCGTCGGGCCGGGCGGTCGGCAGGATCCGTGGGCTGGCGCCGGTGGCGATCAGCACGACGTCGGCCTCGTGCTCGCTGGTGGTGCCGTCTTTGGCGGTGGCCTTGATGCGGTGCTTGGCGAGGCCGGGCGTGGGGTCGACGAGCTCGCCGCGGCCCGCGACCACCTCGACGCCCACGGCGAGCAGCTGGGCGGTGATGTCCGCCGACTGCTCGGTGGCGAGCCGTTTGACCCGGGCGTGGATCTGCGGCAACGAGATCTTGGCGTCCTCGAAGTCGATGTCGAAGCCCAGCCGGGGCGCGCGGCGCAGTTCGGTGCGCAGCCCGGTGGAGGCGATGAACGTCTTGGACGGCACACAGTCGTCGAGCACGGCCGCCCCGCCGACGCCGTCGGAGTCGATCACGGTGACGTGCGTCGTGTCCGGATGGGAGGTGGCGGCGACCAGCGCGGCTTCGTAACCGGCCGGCCCTCCCCCGAGGATGACAATGCGGGTCACCACGGTCCCTAACCTATCGGCACAGCGGGGACCCTGCGAATCGCTCGGGTGAATACCGCGCGAGCATGCGACGTCTAAGCTTTCCCCGTGCCGATCTACGCCGCGTACGGGTCCAACATGGATCCCGAGCAGATGCTCAAGCGCGCGCCGCACTCGCCGATGGCCGGAACTGGCTGGCTGCACGGGTGGCGGTTGACGTTCGGCGGGGAGGACATCGGCTGGGAAGGGGCCCTGGCGACGATCGTCGAGGACCCGCAATCGAAGGTGTTTGTCGTTCTCTACGACATGACGCCGGCCGACGAGATCAACCTCGACCGCTGGGAGGGCTCGGAGTTCGGGGTCCACAAGAAGATCCGCTGCCGGGTGGAGCGCATTTCGTCGGACACCACCACCGACCCCGTGCTGGCGTGGCTGTATGTGCTGGACGCCTGGGAGGGCGGCCTGCCGTCGGCGCGTTACCTCGGCGTGATGGCCGACGCGGCCGAAATCGCCGGCGCACCAGAGGATTACGTGCACGATCTGCGGACCCGCCCGGCGCACAACATCGGCCCGGGGACCTCGGCTTAGTCTCCTTCCTCCGCGAGCGTGCGTGTTTGCACGCCGACACGCCGTTCTGGGCGGCATTCTGCGCACCTTCAAGCGGCCCGTCGTAGCTGTGTCTCGAGCCGGCGCACAAGTTCGCGGGGCCGATATCTGACGTCCTCAGCGACGATGGGCACTACCAACCATCCCAGCTCCTGCAGAGCAGACGAGCGTCGCCGGTCACGCAGAAACGCATCGGGTCCGCTGTGCCAATCGACGCCGTCGTATTCAGCGGCAACTCGAAGGTTTGGCCAGGCGAAATCGAGCCGCCAAGTGCGTCCGTGGAGGTCCACGACCTCGTACTGCAGGACGGGCAAGGGTAATCCGCCGTCGATCATGACGAGCCGGGCTTCGCTCTCCATCGGTGACTCGGCCTTCGGGGAGGCCAGCGGCAGCAACTCGCGGGTGTGGACGACGCCGCGCCGGCCCGCCTGGCGCTTGACCGCCCGCTGGAGGTCGTCGCGGCTACACGCGCCGCTGCGCAGTGCGGCGTCCAGTGTGGCCAGCGCCCGCGGTCGACGTAATCCACGGGCGACCTCGATCGCCGTCCAGGCCGGCGTCGTGATGGGCCGCCCCGCAACCGTCGTCAGCGGCGCGCCCGCACGGCGATGTACGACCAGCCCGCGGGTGGGACGCAACTGCCGGCCGGCTGGATTGAGCACGTGCAGCGCCGGATCCCGCTCGGTATCGAAGCCGTACACCTCGGCGGCGGTAGTAAGGCAGACCGCCACCGTGGTGCCGGCCGCCAAATCCAGACCGCGCAGCTGCAGGCCACGGTCAACCGCTCCGCGACCGTAGATTCCGTACCAAATCTTTTGTAGCACACCGTGATTGAGCGCAGCCTCCAGGCCGCGACGACTGAGGTGCTGCAGCGCCTGGGCGGAAGTCACCACGCCGCCTTGTGCGTCGAGCAGCCGGACCAGCGCTGGGTTCATGCCGGGTAATCGTGAGCATGCGATGCATCGCCTGCAATTCACCGTGATGAGCGTGCGCAGAATGCCGGCGGGAACCGGCGTGTCGCGCACAAACACGCACGGTCGCGCATAGGCAGACCTAGAACAGGGCCGCCTGCTCGACGATGTTGACCATCACGCGCAGCCCGATCGCCAGGGCCCGCTCGTCGAGGTCGAAGGTCGGCTGGTGCAGGTCCAGCTGCAGTCCCTCGCCCGACCACACCCCCAGCCGGGCCATCGCTCCGGGAATCTCCTCCAGATACCAGGAGAAATCCTCACCGCCGCCGGACTGGCGGGTGTCGGCCAGTGCCTCGGGGCCGACGGCCTCGATCGCGTGGGTCAGGATCCGGGTGGAGATGTCCTCGTTGACCACCGGCGGCACGCCGCGGCGGTATTGCAGCGTGTGCTCGATCGCCAGCGGGGACAGCAGCGCGGACACGGTCTCGCGGATGACCTCCTCGAGCGCGATCCAGGTCTGGCGGCTCGCGGTGCGCACAGTGCCGGCCAGCACGCCGGTTTGCGGGATCGCGTTGGGGGCCACGCCCGCGTTCACCGCGCCCCACACCAACACCGTGCTGTTGCGCGGGTCGATGCGGCGCGAGAGCACCCCCGGCAGCCCGGTGATCAGCGTGCCCAGGCCGTAAACCAGGTCGGCGGTCAGGTGCGGGCGCGACGTGTGCCCGCCGGGCGAATACAGCGTGATCTCCATCTGGTCGGCCGCCGAGGTGATCGGGCCCTGGCGGACCGCGATCTTGCCGACCTCGAGGCGCGGATCGCAGTGCAGGGCGAAGATCCGCGACACCCCGGACAGCGCGCCGGCGGCGATGGCGTCGATCGCCCCGCCCGGCATCAACTCCTCGGCGGCCTGGAAGATCAGCCGCACCCCGACGGGCAGCTCCGGCACGGAGCTCAGCGCCAGCGCCGTACCCAGCAGGATCGCGGTGTGCGCGTCGTGCCCGCAGGCGTGCGCGACGTTGGGCATAGTCGACGCGTACGGCGCCCCGGTCAGCTCGGCCATCGGCAGCGCGTCCATGTCGGCCCGCAGCGCGATCCTGGGCTCGTGCTCGGGACCCATGTCGCAGATCAGCCCGGTCCCCGGCAGCAGCTTCGGCTTCAGCCCCGCATCGACCAGCCGCTCGGCAACGAACTGCGTGGTGGCGAACTCCTGCCGGCCCAACTCCGGGTAGCGATGGATGTGCCGGCGCCACTCCACCAGGTCCTGGTGGTGCGCGGCCAACCACGATTCGGCGGTGTCGACGAGGCTCATGCGCGCGCCCCGCCGGGTCTGCGCTCCTGCGCGGCCAGCACCCGGTCGCGCTGTTCGGCGGCCTGGGCGAGCTGAACCACCGTGCGCGCCAACATGATCGCGCCGTCGACGACGGCTCGGTCGGCGCTGGGGCCGGCGGCCGCCGCCGCGAACGCGCGCTGGTGCACGGTGGCGCCGCCCGCGTCGACCCCGACCACCGGATGGATGCCCGGGAGGACCTGCGTCACGTTGCCCATGTCGGTGCTGCCCATGGGCAACGCCGCCTCGTACTCGCGGGCCACCGGCTCGCGGCCGAGCCGGCGCATCTCCTCGCGGAAGACATCGGACAGCCACTCGTCGGGCTTGAGTTCGTCGTATGCGGGCGCCGGATTGTCGATTTCGTACTCGCAGCCGGTGGCCAGCGCGCCCGCCGCGAAGCACGCGTACATCCTGCCCTCCAGCTGTCTCAGCGAATCCGACTCGACGGCCCGCATCGCATACTGCAGCGCCGCGTGCCCGGGGATGACGTTGACCGCCTGCCCGCCGTCGGTGACGATCCCGTGCACCAGTTGGCCGGGCGCCAGTTGCTGCCGCAACAGCCCGACGGCCACCTGCGCGACGGTCACGGCGTCGGCGGCGTTGACCCCCTGATGCGGCGCGACGGCAGCATGGGATTCCTTGCCACGGTAGTGCACGGTCGCTTCCGAGAGCGCGAGCGAGCGGGCCGCCGCGATGTCGGCGGGCCCGGGGTGCAGCATCACCGCCGCCGCGACGTCGTCGAACACCCCGGCGCGCAGCAGCAGCGCCTTGCCGCCGCCGGCCTCCTCGGCGGGGGTGCCGATCAGCGCCACCCGCAGGCCCAGGTCGTCGGCCACCTCGGCCAGCGCCAGCGCGGTGCCCACCGCCGACGCCGCGATGATGTTGTGCCCGCACGCGTGCCCGATCTCGGGCAGCGCGTCATACTCGGCGCACACCCCGACGGTCAGCGGTCCGCTGCCGAAGTCGGCGCGGAAGGCGGTGTCCAGGCCGCCGGCGGAGGCGGTGATCTCGAAACCGCGCTCGGCGACCAGCGCCTGGGCCTTGGCGCAGCTGCGATGCTCGGCGAACGCGAGCTCCGGCTCGGCGTGGATGGCGTGGGACAACTCGACGAGGTCGGCGCCCCGTCGCCGCACGACGTCCTCGACGCTGTCCAACGGATCGTCTAACGAGCGAGCGGGCATCTTCGCAGTATCTCACCGCCCCGAGCCGCACCCGGGAAACCAAACCGATTCGCCAGTTTCAAGCCTCCAACTGGACTTAAAGTATGTAATTCTGCTATCTATATGACATCCAGTCAGAAATGTGGCCGAAAGCAGAAGGAATCCACTGATGAGTTTTTTGGTGTTGCCCCCCGAGATCAACTCGTTGCGGATGTTCGTCGGAGCGGGGTCGGCACCCATGCTAGAGGCCGCGGCCGCCTGGGACGGACTGGCCTCCGAGCTCGCGTCGGCCGCGTCGTCGTTCGCGTCCGTGACCTCCGAGCTGACCGGCCAGGCGTGGCAGGGCCCGGCGGCGGCGGCGATGATGGCGGCGGCCACCCCCTACGCCGGCTTCCTGAGCGCGGCAGCCACCCAGGCCCAGAACGCGTCGGCGCAGGCCCAGGCCGTCGCCGCGGTGTTCGAGTCCTCGCTGGCGGCGACGGTGCACCCGGTGATGGTCGCGTCCAACCGCAGCGACCTGGTGTCCCTGGTGACGTCGAACCTGTTCGGCCAGAACGCACCCGCGATCGCGGCCACCGAGGCCGAGTACGAGCAGATGTGGGCCCAGGACGTGGCCGCGATGGTCGACTATCACGCCGGCGCGTCGGCCGCGGCGACCCAGCTGGCGGCGTCCGGCCCGCTGGAGTTCATCGAACAAAACATCTTCAAGCCGCTGGAAGCCTTGCCCGGCATCAATTTCGCGGGCATCGGCAACCAACACCTGATCACCCTGGGCATCGGGAACTCGCAGTCCTGGAACCTGGGCAGCGGCAACCTGGGTGAGCTGAACCTCGGCAGCGGCAACATCGGCAACGTCAACCTGGGCAGCGGCAACTTCGGCCACTGGGACCTGGGCAGCGGCAACATCGGCAGCTTCAACTTCGGCAGCGGCAACACCGGCGGCTTCAACCTGGGCTTCGGCAACAACGGCGGCTACAACCTGGGCTTCGGCAACCTCGGCAGCAACAACCTCGGCCTGGGCAACGTGGGCTCGGGCAACTTCGGGTTCGGGAACACGGGCACCGGCAACATCGGCATCGGGCTCACCGGCGACCACCAGATCGGTTTCGGCGGCCTGAATTCCGGCCTCGGCAACATCGGGTTCGGCAACTCGGGCACCAACAACATCGGCTTCTTCAACTCGGGCAGCGGCAACATCGGCATCGGCAACTCGGGCCAATTCAACTGGGGCGTGGGCAATTCCGGATCCCTGACCGCGGGGCTGTTCAACTCGGGATCGAGCGACACGGGATTCTTCAACTCGGGTGACTACTGCACCGGCGCCTTCAACGCGGGCAACTACAACACCGGCATCTTCAACGCGGGCAGCACCAACACGGGCCTGTTCAACTCAGGCGACCTGAACACCGGCGCGGGCAACCTGTTCACCGGCAGCGGCGCCAGTTCGGGTTTCGGCAACCTCGGCGCCGGGAGCTCGGGCTTCAACAACGTCGGCGACTTCGCCTCCGGGATCGGCAACACCGGCGACTACGTCTCGGGCTTCTTCAACGCGGGGATCAACGGCGCCGTGACCGGGACGCCGTCGGCCTTCGCCTCGGGCGTCAACGCGCTGCGCAGCCTCCTGGGCCTGTAGCGGCTACACCAGCCCGGCGATGAACCCCGCCGCCTGGCCGGGGTAGGGCGGCGCTTCGTACACGTGGTGCGCGTCGCGGTCGCGACCGCCGACGACGCAGACCGGATCGCCGTCGCTGCACAGGTCGATGGCGCGACCTGCCCACGCGCCCGTCGAGGACAGCGGCGTGTTGAAGCGGTTGCCGGGATTTCCGAACACCGCGACCGCCCGCACCTTGTCGGCCAGCGCGGGATCCAGCGCCGGAGCCGATCCGAAGTTGCCGATGCGCTGCCCGAGGGGCGGCACCCCCGCCAGCATGGACACCGCCGCGGCACCCTGCGAGAAGCCGCCGAGCACCAGCCGCGTCGCGGGGCACTGCTCGACCATCTGCGCGATGTGGTCGCGCGCGTCGTTGGCGCCGTCGGCCGTCGTCAGGAAGTTGTAGCTGGCGGGGTAGTTCACCGGGTACGCGTCGACGTGGCGCGCCCCGAGGGCGGGCTGCAGCGCGGCGAACAGCGCGTCTCCCACCGCCCCCAGGCCGGGCGGCTCGGCGGTGCCACGGGCGAAGATGAGCTGGACATCGGGACACGGGTCGGCCGCCGCCGCCGGCGCCCGGCCGCACGCGATCACGACCGCCGACACCGCAACGGCAACCACCAGAGGAAAATTCGACCACCCCTTACGACGCATACGGCTGATCCTCACATACGCCGGGATAAGCTCGCCGACTGTGGCCGAACCCCTGCCCGATCCCGACGAGCTCGCACGGCGGGCGGCGCGGGCCATCGCCGAGCGCACCGGGGTTCCCGAGCACGACGTCGCCATCGTCCTCGGCTCGGGATGGCGGCCGGCGGTGGCCGCGCTCGGCCCCCCGACCGTCTCGCTGGCCCAGGCCGAGCTGCCCGGGTTCGCGCCGCCGACCGCCGTCGGGCACACCGGTGAGCTGTTGTCGGTGCGCATCGGCGCGCATCGGGTGCTGGTGCTGGTCGGTCGCGTCCACGCCTACGAGGGGCACGACCTGTGCCACGTCGTGCACGCGGTGCGGGCGGCCTGCGCGGCGGGTGTGCGCACCGTGGTGCTCACCAACGCGGCCGGCGCGCTGCGCCCCGACCTAGCCGTCGGCCGGCCGGTGCTGATCAGCGACCACCTGAACCTCACGGCGCGCTCGCCGCTGGTCGGCCCGCAGTTCGTGGACATGACCGACGCCTACTCGCCGCGGTTACGCGAGCTCGCCCGCGCCGCCGACCCGGAGCTGACCGAAGGCGTCTACGCCGGCCTGCCCGGGCCGAACTACGAGACGCCCGCGGAGATCCGGATGCTGCGGGTGCTGGGCGCCGACCTGGTCGGCATGTCGACGGTGCACGAGACCATCGCGGCCCGCGCGGCCGGCGCGGAGGTGCTGGGGGTGTCGCTGGTGACCAACATGGCCGCGGGGATCTCCGGAGAACCGTTGAGCCACAACGAGGTGCTGGCCGCGGGGACCGCCTCGGCCAGCCGGATGGGCGCGCTGCTGGCCGACGTGGTGGCCCGGCTGTGACGACGTGACGCCGGAGGAGTGGATCGCCCACGATCCCGACCCGACGACGGCCGCCGAGCTCGCCGCCCTGAATTCCGGCGAGCTGGCCGCGCGGTTCGCCCACCCGCTCGCCTTCGGCACCGCGGGGCTGCGCGGGCCGGTGCGCGGCGGGCCCGACGCGATGAACGTCGCCGTGGTCTCGCGGGCGACGTGGGCCGTCGCGCAGGTGCTGGCCGAACGCGGCCTGGTGATCGTCGGCCGCGACGCCCGGCACGGCTCGGCGGTGTTCGCCACCGTGACCGCCGAAGTCCTTGCCGCCGAAGGCTTTTCGGTGCTGCTGCTGCCGGGGCCGGTGCCGACGCCGGTGGTCGCGTTCGCGGTGCGCCGCACCGGCGCGGCCGCCGGCGTGCAGATCACGGCGTCGCACAACCCGCCGGCCGACAACGGCTACAAGGTGTACTTCGAGGGCGGCATCCAGATCGTCTCCCCCACCGACCGCCGGATCGTGGCCGCGATGGCCGCGGCTCCCCCGTCCGACCAGATCGCCAGGCGCGCCGTGGAACCCGCCCACACCGACCTCGTCGAGCGGTATATCGAGCGGGCGGCCGCGGTGCGCCGCGGCGCCGGGTCGGTGCGGGTCGCGCTGACACCGCTGCACGGCGTGGGCGGCGCGGTGGCGGTGGAGGCGTTGCGCCGCGCCGGATTCAACCAGGTGCACACGGTCGGGGCCCAGTTCGCGCCGGACCCCGACTTTCCCACCGTCGCCTTCCCCAACCCCGAGGAGCCCGGGGCCACCGACGCGCTGCTCGCGCTGGCCGAAGACACCCGCGCCGACGTCGCGATCGCGCTGGATCCCGACGCCGACCGATGCGCCGTCGGCATCCCGACGGCATCGGGGTGGCGGATGCTGTCCGGCGACGAAACCGGTTGGCTGCTGGGCGATTACATCTTGTCCCACGAAGGGCCCGGCACGCCCGTGGTGGCCAGCACCGTGGTGTCGTCGCGGATGCTGGCGTCGATCGCCGCCGAACACGGCGCCACCCACGTCGAGACCCTTACCGGCTTCAAGTGGCTGGCGCGGGCCGACTCCGGAGTCAAGGGCGGCAGGCTGGTCTACGCCTACGAGGAGGCGATCGGCCACTGCGTCGACCCGGATTCCGTGCGCGACAAGGACGGCATCAGCGCGGCGGTGCTGGTGTGCGACCTGGTGGCCGCGCTGAAGGACCGGGGCCGCTCGGTGCCCGACGCGCTCGACGACCTCGCCCGCCGCCACGGCGTGCACGACGTCGCCGCCGTGTCGCGCCGCGTCGCCGACGCCGGCGAGGCCGCCGAGCTGATGCGGCGGCTGCGGGCGGCGCCGCCGGCCCGGCTGGCCGGCTTCCCCGCCACAGTCACCGATATCGCCGACGCGCTGATCTTCACCGGCGGCGACGGGCAAACCGAGGCGCGGGTGGTGGTGCGCCCGTCGGGCACCGAACCAAAGCTGAAGTGCTACGCGGAGATTCGCTGCGCGCCGACCGACGATTTGGCCTCGGCCCGCGCCCGGGCCCGGGCAATGCGCGACGAGCTGGTCTCGGACGTGCGCAACTGGTAGCTAGCGCGGCCCGAATTGGCGGTCGCCCGCGTCGCCGAGGCCCGGCACGATGTAGGCGATCTCGTTGAGACGGTCGTCGACGGCCATCGTGAAGAGCCGCGCGTTCGGCGCCGCTTTCTCAAGCGCCGCAACGCCTTCCGGCGCGGCCACCGCGCACAGCGCGGTGATGTCCGACGCGCCGCGCTGCCGCAGCAGCCCGATCGTGTGACACATCGACCCGCCGGTGGCCAGCATCGGGTCCAACACGATCACGGGCGCGCCGGTCAGGTCGTCCGGCAACGACTCGAGATATCCCGTCGCGCAATGGGTTTCCTCGTCGCGGGCCACGCCGACGAAGCCCACCCGCGCCTCGGGAAGCAGCTCCAGCGCGCGCTCGAGCATGCCCAGTCCCGCGCGCAGCACCGGCACCAGCAGGGGCGGGTCGGCCAGCCGCACCCCGACCGTCTCGGCAAGCGGCGTGCGAATGGGAAAGGTCTCGCGGGCGGCGTCGCGGGTGGCCTCGTAAATCAGCATCGCGGTCAGCTCCCGCAACCCGGCCCGGAAGTGCGCGTTGTCGGTGCGTTCGTCGCGCAGCGTCGTCAGCCGGGACAGGGCCAGCGGATGATCAATGACGCGCACGTCCATGGGGTTTGACCCTATATAACGATTGCGCGTAGCAACGCCGAAAGCCCGCGTCGGCGCCGTCGGGCGGGCCTTTCCGCCCATATACTCCCGGCGTGCTGAGCGCAATCAAAGGCCTGGCCGGCGCCGCGGCGTTGGTGGGCCTGGCGATCGTCCCGTCGGCGCCGCGGGTCGAGCTCGCGGCGGCCGCGCTGCCGCAGCCCGCGCACGTGGTGATCGTGGTGGAAGAGAACCGCGCGGCGACCACCATCATCGGCAACAAGTCGGCGCCATTCATCAACGCGCTGGCGGCGGGCGGGGCGAACATGGTGCAGTCGTTCGCCGAGGCGCATCCCAGCGAGCCCAACTACCTGGCGCTGTTCGCCGGCAGCACCCTTGGGGTGACCAAGGACTCGTGCCCGGTCGACGGTGGCGCCACCCCCAACCTGGCTTCCGAACTGCTGGCCGCCGGGTACAGCTTCGTCGGTTACGCCGAGGGCCTGCCCGCGCAGGGTTCGCCGGTGTGCAGCGCCGGCAAGTACGCGCGAAAGCACGTGCCGTGGGCCAACTTCAGCAATGTGCCGGCCGCCAACTCGCTGCCGTTCTCGGCGTTCCCGATGGGCAACTACGCCGCGCTGCCGACGGTGTCGTTCGTCATTCCCAACAACGACGACAACATGCACGACGGCTCGATCGCGCAGGCCGACGCGTGGCTGAGCCGCGAGCTGTCGGGCTACGCCAACTGGGCGGTGGCCAACAACAGCCTGCTGATCGTGACGTGGGACGAGGACGACGGCGGCCCCCGCAACCAGATCCCGACCGTGATCTACGGCGCGCACGTGCAGCCGGGCAACTACAACGAGCAGATCAACCACTACAGCGTGCTGTCCACGCTGGAGCAGATGTACGGGATGCCGAAGACCGGCTACGCGGCCGGCGCCGCGCCGATCGCGACGATCTGGGCCTAGATCGATTGCCCGACTCCTTGCTCGCGCCGTTCCGCGCTCGCCGTCGTCGGGCTAGATCGATTGCCCGGGGCCGGGTGGCCGCGCCGCCCGTCGCTATTGTGTGCCGCATGGCTGCTGACCTCGTGCCGATCCGCCTGAGCCTGTCCGCCGGTGACCGCTACACCGTGTGGGCGCCCCGCTGGCGCGACGCCGGAGACGAGTGGGAGGCGTTCCTGGGCAAGGACGAGGACCTGTACGCCTTCTCCTCCGTCGCCGACCTGGTCGCGTTCGTGCGCTCCGGCGCCGACAACGACCTGACCGACCACCCGGGCTGGGCGGACCTGACGTCAGCGCACGCGCACACCTTCGAGCCCGGCGAGGACCGGCAGTTCGATCTGGTCGTCGTCGAGGAACTGGTGTCGGAGAAGCCGACCGAGGAGTCGGTGAACGCGCTCGCCGGCGTGCTGGCGATCGTGTCGTCGATCGGATCGGTGTGCGAGCTGGCGCCGGTGTCGAAGTTCTTCAACGGCAACCCCAACCTGGGCACGGTGGCCGGCGGCATCGACACCTTCACCGGCAAGGCGGGCCAGAAGCGCTGGAACGCGATCGCCGAGGTGATCGGCCGCAGCTGGGACGACGTCCTCGCCTCGATCGAGGAGATCATCAGCACGCCCGAGGTCGACGAGGACGCGTCGGCCAAGGCCGCCGAGGAACTGGCCGAGGAGCGCGAAGAACCCGAGGAAGAGCCCGAAGAGGAGGCGGAGGCCGACGAGTCCGAGGACACGGACCTGGACGAAGATGACGCCGAAGACGAAGAGGTCGAAGAGGACGAGCCAGAAGAGACCGAGGAGGAGACCCGCGCGCCCGGCGACACCGTCGTGCTGGGCGGCGACGAGGACTTCTGGGTGCAGGTCGGCATCGACCCGATCCGCATCATCACCAGCTCCGGCACGTTCTACACGCTGCGCTGCTACCTGGACGACCGGCCGATCTTCCTGGGCCGCAACGGGCGGATCAGCGTGTTCGGCTCGGAGCGGGCGCTGGCCCGCTACCTGGCCGACGAGCACGACCACGACCTGGCCGACCTGAGCACGTACGACGACATCCGCACGGCCGCCACGGACGGCTCATTGGCGGTGGACATCACCGACGAAAACATTTACGTGCTGAGCGGGCTCGCCGACGACTTCGCCGAGGGGCCCGACGCCGTGGACCGCGACCAGCTGGACCTGGCCGTCGAGCTGCTCCGCGACATCGGCGACTACTCCGAGGAGAGCACGGTGGACAAGGCGCTGGACACCGCTCGGCCGCTGGGCAAGCTGGTGGGCCACGTGCTGGAGCCGGACTCGGTCGCCAAGCCCACACCCCCTTACGCGGCCGCCGTGCGCGAGTGGGAGAAGTTGGAGCAGTTCGTCGACGGGCGGCTCCGGCGGGAGTAGGCCGCCAACGCCGCGCGAAATGCGCCGCGTTTGACGGGCCACCGAGACTGCTCTTTACTGGCGCAGGTGTCGCTTCCCGGCATCGGCCCACTGCCCCTGTACGGATTCCAGCGCCCGGGCCTGCTGCTCTTCGGACTGATCCCGCTGGCGCTGCTGGCCGTCTATGTCGTCGTGCAGGCCCGTCGCCGCCAGCGGCTGCGCCGCTTCACCGAGGCCGAGGTGCCGCAGTCGTGGTGGCGGCATGTTCCCATCGTGGTTGCGCTGCTGTCGCTGTTCCTGTTGACCGTCGCCCTGGCCACGCCCACGCACGACATGCGCATCCCGCGCAACCGCGC